>SLJD01000259.1 GCA_007135295.1 Phycisphaerales bacterium | reverse complement strand
GATTCCGCAGGCCCGGCGGGTAAGATGTCTGTTTGAGAGTCCGTGGCGCAACATGTGCCCACGGAAGTGTCTGCATGGACGGCCGATCTCAGGAGCGACATGACCGGATCCACGCCCAACGGATCACCTCATCGGCCCGATGGCGATAGGAACGTCATCGTCAGCCAGCGGTACCGGTTTCGCGCGGCTGCACATGTCTTATCGCCGGATTGTCCGGTCCTGGCGGATCTCATGCCCGCAGAAGTCGGCCCGGCCCGGGTGCTGGTCATTCTCGATGAAGGCCTCACCCATGCCGCCCCGTGGACGACGGAGCGGGTGCAGCAGTATGCCGAGGCGCATGGCGATCGCTTGACGCTTGCCGGCCCGATCGAGGTCGTCGCCGGAGGCGAGCAGACGAAGAACGACTGGGCAACGTATGAACGTGTGGTCCGGGCGATTCACGACGGCAATCTGTGCCGGCACTCGTATGTGCTCGCCATCGGCGGTGGGGCGGTGCTCGATGCGGTCGGTTTTGCTGCGGCCACGGCCCACCGGGGCGTGCGGCTGGTGCGCATGCCGACCACGACGCTCGCCCAGGCCGACGCGGGGATCGGCGTGAAGAATGGCATCAACGCGTTCGGCAAGAAGAACTTCCTCGGCACCTTCACCGTGCCGTGGGCGGTCGTCAACGACCCTTCGTTGCCGGCAACCCTGTCCGACCGGGAATGGCGGTGCGGTTTCAGCGAGGCGGTCAAGGTTGCGCTCGTCAAGGACGCCTCATTGTTCGAACGGATTGAATCCGCTGCCGATTCGCTCGGTCAGCGCGATGAAGGGGTTGCCCGTTCGATTATTCAACACAGCGCGGAACTGCATCTGGATCACATCGTTGACGGCGGCGATCCGTTCGAGTTGACCGTCGCTCGGCCGCTTGATTTCGGACACTGGTCGGCTCACAAGCTCGAGCAGATGACGGGATTCCGACTGCGGCATGGCGAAGCGGTTGCGATCGGCGTGGCGCTCGATTCGCTGTATTCCGCGCTGGCCGGGTTGCTCGCCTGGGATGACGCGGTGCGTGTGGTCGACACGCTCAAGCGCATCGGCTTTTCGCTTTACGACGACGCACTGCAGAACACGTCGGATCTGCTCGATGGCCTCGATGAGTTCCGCGAGCATCTCGGGGGGCGGCTGACCATCGCCATGATCGATTCGATCGGCGTGCAGCGGGATGTGCATGATATGGATCGGGCGGTTCTCGCCGATGCGATCGACCGGTTGCGCGGTACATCGCTGCAGCATCTATGAAGGGCACGCCGTGCGAGGATACCGAACGGCATGCGGCCTGTTGCAGGCGAGCCGCTGGCGGGTCGGCCCGGCGTGCCCTACGCTGAGAGCAGGGTTGCGTCGCGCCATGCCGTCAGGAGCATTCGACATGAACGACACGCAGGTGAACGCGGACCGGACGGCCCCGGGCTGTCCGGCGGACCGGGCCACGATCATCGACCTCTACTTCATGGAGCATCGGTCGAAGGTCATCGACATCGCGGCTTTTCTCGATCGTGTTGAACGCGCTGGCGGAGAAGCGATGCCCGATGACAACCGGATTGACGCGATGCGGCAGGCGATCGAGATTCTGCTAGAAGAGTCCGGCCCGCATCGCGCGCGGCGGATTCAGGAACTGCTCAGCGATCTGTCCGAGGAGCCGATCGATCGGGCTCCGACGCAGGGGGCGATCGGCGTGCCGCCCAACCGGACGTACGATCCCGCTGCAATGCCGCCGGACGATTGATCGGTTCGACGGTTGGCCGATTCGTTTGATGACCGCAGCGGCCACGGTCCTCTGGCCGGCACTTGAGTTCGACGGAGTCGCGAGGATGCACTATATCGACCCGCACATTCACATGGTCAGTCGTACGACCGATGACTACGAGCGCATGGCTCAGGCGGGCTGCGTGGCGGTGACTGAACCGGCATTCTGGGCGGGATACGATCGCTCTTCGCCGCAGGGGTTCTACGACTACTTCCGCCTGCTGACGGAGTACGAGCCCATGCGGGCCGCGCAGTTCGGCATCGACCACTATTGCTGGATCTGCATCAACCCGAAAGAGGCCGAGGACGTGGGCTTTGCCCGCGAGGTGATTGAGATCATCCCCGAGTTTCTCGACAAATCGAACGTGCTCGGCGTCGGAGAGATCGGGCTGAACAAGAACTCGAAGAATGAGCTGGCGATCTTTGAAGAGCAGCTCGATCTCGCGGTCCGGCACGACCGGCTGGTGCTCGTCCACACGCCCCATCTCGAGGACAAGCTCAAAGGCACGAAAATCATCATCGACGCGATCAAGCGCGACGGCCGCGTCGAGCCCGGTCGTGTGCTGATCGACCATGTCGAAGAGCACACTGCGAAACTTGTGCTCGACGAAGGATTCTGGGCGGGGATGACGCTGTATCCGCATACGAAATGCACGCCGCAACGTGCCGCTGACATCATCGAGCAGTACGGCACAGAGCGAATCTGGATCAACTCAGCCGGCGACTGGGGGCCGAGTGATCCGCTGAGCGTGCCGAAGTGCCGGGTTGAAATGAAACGCCGCGGCCATTCGCTGGAAACGATCGAACGCATTTCATTTGACAACCCGAAGACGTTTCTCGGCCAGTGCCCGCAGTTCGCGGTGGCGTCGTGAGCGCTGATTCGAACGAGTCAGATCCCGACAGCAGCGAAGCCGGCCGGTCGGCGACGCCGGTCATCGGGTACTGCACGAACGTGCACGCGGGCATGTCGCTGAAGGAGATTCGTGGCAATCTGGACACGTACGCGTGCGACGTGCACCGGCGGCTGGGCACCACCGACACGCTGCCGATCGGCCTCTGGCTACCGGCCGAGGCTGCACGCGATCTGCAGGATGCGAATGAGCGGTCAGCGTTTTGTGACTGGCTGCGTGACCGGCACCTTCACGTGTTTACGATCAACGGGTTTCCGTACGGGCACTTTCACCGCGGCCGCGTCAAGCACGACGTCTATCGGCCGCACTGGGCCGATCCGCGGCGGCTGGAATACACGCTGCATCTCGCAGCGATTCTTGCTGATCTGCACGAGGCCGGGGCGGAGGTCGGTATCTCGACACTGCCGATCGGCTGGCCGGCTGACCTGGGCGATGGCGACATGGAACGCGCGGCTGACAACCTGCTGCACGCCGTTGATCGGCTGTCGCGTCTGGCGGAGCGGACCGGCGTGGTCGTTCATATTGACCTCGAGCCCGAGCCGGGGTGCGTGCTGGACCGGAGTTCAGATGTCGTCGCGTTCTTTGACCAGCGCCTGTTCAAGGCGGCTGTGGATCGTGAGCGCGTGGCTCGACATCTCCGCGTCTGCCACGATGTCTGCCACGCGGCGGTGATGTTCGAAGACCAGCACGATGTGATGAACCGATACCGCGAAGCGGGGGTTCGAGTCGGCAAGGTGCAGTTGTCCAGCGCGATCCGGGTCGATCTGCGGCAACGGTCGGACGTGGAACGAACGGAGGCGGTCGCGTCGCTCAAGCCGTTCAGCGAAGATCGGTACCTCCACCAGACCGTGGTTGAGTCAGATGGCTCGCATGTGTTCCATGAAGACCTGCCGCTCGCGCTGGAGGCGTTCGGTCGCACCGACCGGGCCGGCGATGAGTGGCGTGTGCATTACCACCTTCCGCTGTTTCTCGACCGGGTCGGGCCGCTTCGGACGACGCAGGGCGATGTGCTCGCCTGTCTGGATGCGATTGGGCCCGGGGACGGCGTCAGCGCGTTTGAGGTGGAGACGTACACGTGGTCCGTCCTGCCGGGCTCCATGCGGGATGTCGGGCTCGCGGAGGGGATCGCACGCGAGCTTGATTGGGCGGCATCGCGCGTGGCAGAGCGCCTGCGTCAACCAGGCGGACGGTGATTCGGAACACACCGGGGCGCACGCGAAACGCTCACGCAGTGCGCGTCATCGCGTCCATCGTTCATGACCACTTGTTCCGGCCGGGTCGTTCCGGCCGAACCGTTCAGCTTTGGGCGAACATGGCCTGGGCGGCCTCTTCCATTTCGTCCGGCGCAACGTCCTTGACGTGCGTGGCGAATGCCCAGGTATGGCCGAACGGATCGGTTACCACGCCATACCGGTCGCCCCAGAACATGTCCGAGGCGGGCATGGTCACGGTCGCGCCGGCCTCTTCAGCGCGTTTGATGGCGGCATCGCAGTCTTTGACGTAGCGGTGGATCGTGACCGGTGTCGCGCCGAGCGCCTTGGGCGAGCGGGGCTTCGCATCAGCGCAGTACTCCGGGAAGTCGTCGGCGAGGTAAAGGTGCTGATCGCCGATTCGCATCTGCGCGTGCATGATCCGGCCGTCCGGCGAGGGCATGCGCGCTTCTTCCGTCGCGCCGAAGGCCTGCTTGTAGAACTCGATGGCGTCCGCACACCGGTCGCAGACGAGGTGCGGGATCAGGCCTTCATGTCCGGGAGGAATCGGGTTGGCCATGTCACATCCTTTCAAGCAGTAAAGAACGGCCCGGCGATTCGCGTTTCACACTGATAGAACTCTATGCCGACTGCAATCGGCACGGCTGCGGTACCATCCGGACATGTCTCATTCGGCGTCCGTATTCCGCGCGTACATGCAACTTGCCCGACTGTCGAACAGCCCGACGTGCCTGAGCAACGTGCTCGTTGGCGTGTCGATCGGTCTGGCCGGGAGCGGAGCGGCAGTGCCATGGGGCCCGGTGGCGGGCATGACGGTCGCGGTGGTGCTGCTGTACGTCGGCGGGATGGCGCTCAATGACGTGGTCGACGCTCCGATTGACGCCCGTGAACGCCCGAATCGACCGGTTCCCTCCGGACGCATTCCCCGGCATCATGCGTGCGTTTTCGCCGGGGTCGCGTTGGCGGCGGGAGTGGCGCTGGCCGGCTTGATAAGTATCGTTTCCGGGACATTTGCCGGAGCGCTGGCCGCGTCGATTGTTGGGTACAACGTGCTGCACAAAAGGACGGCTGCCTCGGTCGTACTCATGGGGCTTTGCCGCTCGCTGGTGTACATCACTGCGGCGAGCGCCGTTGCGTGGCCGCTCGACTGGGATCTGGCGATGCCGATGGTGCTGGCACTTGGCGCCTACGTGACGGCGGTGACGTGGGTTGCTCGGGGCGAGGCAACGGGCGGATCGCCGGCGGTCGACCGTCGACTGGCGATGCTCATGGTCGCGATCGCGCTGATGCCGGTGCTGTTTATCTTCCCGCAGCGGGTGGAGGTGATGATGTTGGCCGGTGTGCTGCTTATCGGGTGGCTGATCTGGACGCAGCGGCATGTGTTCGTGACGCCGCCAGACCTGAAACAGGCGGTCATGGCCTGGCTGGCGGGGATCTGCCTCGTTGACGCGTTCTACCTCGCGCTGCTTGAGCAGCCGGCATTCGCCGCGGTCGCCGTCGCGTGTTTTGTCGCCACGCATCTCTGGCAGCGCGTGATACTTGGGACATAAGCGGCGTGGGGGTCGTTTTGAAGCGATCGCACGCGTTTCCGACGGAGGACGTATGCATCAGACGGTCGTTATCAATATTGTGGGCCTGACGGACTCGCTCATCGGTCCGTGGTCGCCGAACCTTGAAGCGTTCAGGTCAGCCGGCCGGCTTCGCACGCTCGAACCGACGCTTCCGGCGGTGACGACGTCGGTTCAGTACTCGATGCTCACCGGCGTCGCGCCGCGCGAACACGGAGTCGTCGGCAACGGGTGGTACAACCGCGAATACGCGGAAGTCCACTTCTGGAAGCAGTCCAATCATCTCGTGCAGGCGGAGAAGGTCTGGCAGACCGCCCGGCAGCGCGACTCATCGTTCACCTGTGCGAACATGTTCTGGTGGTACAACATGTACGCGTCGGTCGATTACTCCGTCACGCCGCGTCCGATGTACAAGGCCGACGGTCGCAAGATTCCCGACTGCTACAGCCGCCCGGGCCACCTTCGGTCGATGCTGCAGGCGGAACTCGGGCGGTTCCCGCTGTTCAATTTCTGGGGGCCGTTTTCGTCGATCGAGTCGAGCCGCTGGATCGCCGACGCCAGCCGCATCGTTCACGATCGTTACGATCCGACGCTCATGCTCATCTACCTGCCGCACCTCGATTACGGCCTGCAGAAGTTCGGCCCGGACGATGAGGGCGTGCAGGACAGCGTGGCGGAGCTGGATACGGTCGTCGGCGATCTGATCAGGCACTTCAGCCGCAAGGGCGCGCGGATCATGATCGTCAGCGAATACGGCATTGAACCGGTGGATGACGCGGTTCACATCAATCGAGCGCTGCGCGAAGACGGATCGGTTGCCGTTCGCGAGGAAGAGGGCCTCGAACTGCTCGATGCGGGGGCGAGTGACGCATTCGCGGTGGCTGATCACCAGATCGCCCACGTCTATCTCCGTGACCCCGGCTCCGTTGATCGGTACGCGTCACTGCTGCGCGATGTTGACGGGATCGACATCGTCCTCGACCGATCGCAGCAGGCCGAGTACGGGATCGATCACGAGCGGGCCGGCGACCTGGTCTGCATCGCTGATCACGGACGGTGGTTCAGTTACTACTACTGGCTCAATGATTCGCGGGCCCCGGACTTTGCCCGGTGCGTCGACATTCACCGCAAGCCCGGCTACGACCCGGTGGAGTTGTTCATTAATCCGGCGATCACGTTGCCGAATGCGGCTCTGGCGTGGCGGGTGATGAAGAAGAAGCTCGGCTTGCGCACGCTGATGGACGTGATTCCGCTCGACACGTCGCTCGTGCGGGGTTCACACGGCCGGATCGACCTGCCGCCGGACCGCGGGCCGCTGCTGATCACCCAGGACGATGCGAGCGACCGGCCGGATCGCCTGCCGTGCACCGATGTCCGCGAGATCATCCTTGAGCACCTGTTCGAGGACGGATGAGCCGATTGGTGCCCGCGGTACGGATCCGTCCGGCGGGCCGGGCCGGAATCCTGGAGCGCGAGGTGTTGACGGCAGGGGGCGGCCCGGGGAAGATGGGTGGTTGGACGTGCGGTTGAATCACCGCAGCCCGGATTTCGGCAGCCGGGTCGACATGACAGCACGTTCGGACAAGAATACGACCCCGACGGACAGGTGGCCGAGCGGCTGAAGGCACCGGTTTGCTAAACCGGCGTACCTCGCAAGAGGTACCGCGGGTTCGAATCCCGCCCTGTCCGCTTCCGCCGCTCGTTCGACACGGACGTAAGCGGACGATGCGAAAAGCCCCGGATTTCCGGGGCTTTTCGCATGTTTGGTCCCGGAAGCAACCGGTTGACGTGATGCGAATCGAGCACCCGATCGCCGTCGTTCACTTCTGTTGCGGCGTGTGTCGTGCCGGTTGCCGAAAGCGTTCTTTGTGAAGGGTGATGGCATCAGGCTGGTCGGCCGCTGCGGCCGGACGGATTGTCGAAATCGCGCAGTGACCGGGCGAGCAGGTGCCGGGCGTGCTCGCGGTGGTCGTCGAGGCTTCCGCCGTGGTAATAGACGAGTTCCTCAGCGATGGCGTCAAGCAGTGTGCCCGGCTGTTTCGATCGCCGATTCGGTGGGGCGGGCCACGGTGCGTGCGCGCGGACCGGCCGGTGTTGATTGATCGCTTCCGCCGGTTGCTCCCGCCGCCTCGTGACGGCTTCGGTGGTCCGGGTTCGCAACGGGTGAAACGTGGCGTGCTTGGTCATTGCATTCTCTCCGCCGAAAGGTGCCTGTCCTGAATGCCGGGCAAAACGGGAAACAAAACGGGATGTTCATCGCACGCGGTTGCGTAGGTCGCGTACCTCACGTTCGATCCAGTGGAGATCGGACTGTTGTCGATGAACCACGTTTTCGATTGATCGAACGTCCTGCTGCAGGTGTGTGATACTCTGCCTGAGTGATGACAGGGCCCGCTGAAACTGCTGGACGTCATCGCGAAGCAGTGGCGGGGCGGTGGGGGTGTCGCGAAGCTGCCCTTCGAAAGATTGCTGCTGCTCCCGGAGGCGATGCAGTGAGGCGCGGACCTCTTCCATGCGGCTTTCAAGTCGGGCCAGCCGGCCCGGCCAGGTTGCCAGGGCGGCGAGGTCGACGGTCGAACCCGTTTCATCGTCGTCCGGTCGGAGCACGCTGATCACCGGCTCTTCATCGTGGAAGCGGAGTGCCCATCGCTGGTCATACCGGCCGCGGCCGAGGATGGCGACGGGTTGACCATCATCATCAAGCCGCAATTCCAGTCGCGCAGTCCCTTCGGCATCGACAATCGCAAGCCGTTCGGTTCGAATGCCCCGGTCATCGGCCGCCGAGCGGTGTTGCTCCTTCCCGATCGCGGCAATGGCAGTAGTGAGAATAATCGTGATGCCGGCGGCGAGAAGTCGATCGATCCATCGTTGCCGCAGCGTGCCTTTTGTCGCAGCGGGCACGGGGCAGCCCGGCGGGGCGCTCGTCGGCTTGTCAGGTCCGCTTGGCGGGTGTGAATCGGGCGGTTTGAGCATGGCAGCGTTCTCACAGTGGAAGGCAGCGTCGATCATCGACGGTCACAGCCGCGTAACTTCGAACCGCGCCGTGGTTCCGCGTCCCGCTCGGAATCGATCAATGGGCATTCAAGGGCGGGGCAGCCCTTGAACGCCCTTGCGTGAGGGGGATCGTTTTCAGGCGGTCCCGACCGGCTTCTGCTGACCGGTGTCCTTCGCCGCCTGAACATTGATATGGCGTGACGTCGCCCTCGGTGATTTCTGTACGCGGATCTCAAGCACGCCGTTTTTGAACTCGGCTTCTATCTGCTCGGGATCGGCTGACGCGGGCAATTCGATGCTGCGTCGGAACCGACCGAGCCGCCGCTCACAGTGCAGGTATTCTTCGTCACCTTCTTCGCGGGATTCCTTCTTCTCGCCCGCGATCGTCAGCGTGTTTCCGGAAACCTGCACATCGATGTCGTCCGGTTCCATGCCCGGAACTTCAGCACGGATTGTGATCATGTTGTCCGTTTCGGACAGGTCAACAGCCGGCATGATTGCGGACGTACCGGCCCACGGTTCTTCCATCATGCTCCACGGGTCTGCGAGAAACCGGTCGAAGAGTTGATCGAATCTCGAGCGGAACTCGTGCAGGGGAACTGATGAACCGGGCTGGTCGTGGTGTTCCATCTCAGAGCGGCGTCGCCTCCAGGGAACCAGATGCATGTTCGTACTCCTTTCTGGCAGTGACGGAACCATTGACGAGTGTGATGGACGTCAGTGGTTCTGCGTCATTTCGATTGAATGTCAATGCGTCGGGGTTTGGCCCAAGACGCTTTCGGCATGTGCAAACGCAGCACACCGTGTTTGAGGTCGGCTTGGACGTTGTCCGGGTCGATGGCGTTGCCGACGTCGATCTCGCGGTCGAAGTCGCCAACGCCGAACTCGTGAATGTCATAGTTGATATTGCGTGGTTGCCGCGTTTCAACCCGTGCATGAATGCGGAGCACGCCATCGGTGAAGTGGATGTCGATGGCGTCCTCTTTCGCGCCGGGAAGGTCCACAAGCCCGATGATGGCGTCCTCAGTGTCGTACAGGTCGATTCGCGGCCGATAGGACCACTGCGTTGCCGGGCGGCTTGATGCCGCCGAGCGGCTTCGGCGTGATTCCATGTCTCGTTCGGTCATCATCGTCCGTCTCCTGTTCCGTGTTCCGGTACGACTGCACCGGCAAGGGGGATGAGCAGATGCCAGCATTTCAACGCGCATCCATTTCTTGATGCGTAATGCGCGGTGATCGGTCTGTCATCGTGACTCCGACCCGGAACGCACGCTGATACGCCTGCTCTGAGTGGCAGAACGTTTCGGCATCGTGATGGTGAGGACACCGTGATCGAGTGCTGCGTCGATTCGATCGGCATCGATTTCCGAAGGCAGATGGATAACGCGGGAGAACGGCGAGGCATCGCGTTCGCGCATCAGCACGGTTGCGCCTTCAGGGCGGTCATCGGTGCCCGGTGATCCTTTCAGATGCAATTCATGGCCTGAGACGGTGACGTCGAGATTGCTTTTATCGAGCCCGGGCGTCTCCGCTTCGAGGTAGACCGCCGAGTCATCTTCCCAGACGTTCACAGGCATGCGTTCACGTTTGAAGTGCCCGCCCTGAACATCGTGAAGGTGCGTGAGCATCTCGTTGAACAGGCGATCCATCTCTCGGCGGAAGGAGTGGATCGACGGTCGAGCGGGCGTTGAGCGGCTGAGCATGGCAACCTCCTTTCTTCTGCGGTTGGGCTCTCGGCAACCATTGCCACATAGCCGGCGTCCACATGCATCATGCCCCACAAACCCTCGGCGGGCCAACCGGTAATTTCCCCTTTTTAACACCCAAAAATCGCGCTAACAGTCCTGTGGCGTCTGCGACCTTTGGCAACTTGATTCCCCAGACCGGTTTGCTACAGTTTTCCTTCTGGACGGACGCGCCCGTCCGCTTCGTGAACTTTGGAACATCTCTCCTGGCACCGTGGATCCGACTCCTTCCCATCGCAACCGGCCAGAAGCCCCGGGCTCATCGCGCGGCACCGCGCCCGACCCGGCTGAGCGGACGGGGGTGATGGAGCAGCGGCGTGACGCGATTCTTCAGGCCGCCACCCTCCTGTTTGCGGAACGTGGCTACCGGCAGACGGATGTTCAGGTCATTGCCGACGCGCTCGACATCGGCAAGGGCAGCATCTACCGCCAGTTCGAGACCAAAGAGCAGTTGTTCTATGCGGCGGTCGACCGGATCGTGCG
>SLJD01000397.1 GCA_007135295.1 Phycisphaerales bacterium | reverse complement strand
TCGATCGCGGCGCGTTCGACCTGCCGGTGCGCCAACAGGATGACGGCGCAGAAGATTTCGATGCCGAGCCGGTGCCGATCAACGGGGCTGTCAACGAGGCGGGCGAGGACCCTGACGTTCAACCGGTTGACCTGCGGCGAGATGATGAGCGGCTGCTGGTCGACCTCGGCGAGCCGGACGGCCGGCAGACACGACTCAACGCCGCGCTCGACCAGGCGCTGCAGCGCGCCGCCGCCCGGCCGGTGGCGGGGATCGTGCTGTTCAGCGACGGCCGCACGACCGACCCGCCCGGCCGATCGGTCATCCGCCGGCTCCAGTCCGAGCAGATCCCCGTGCATGTCGTGCCCCTCGGCTCGACCGATGCGCTCGGCGATCTCGCCATCCGCCGGGCCGATGCGCCGCGGCAGGCGTTCATCCGCGACCGCGTGCCGGTGACGGTCCAGCTTGATCGCCTCGGCGAGGAGGCCCGCGACATGGGCGGGACGCTTCGTCTGATCGATGAACTGACTGATGAAACGCTCGATTCGATCGAACTGACGCCCGGCGATGATCGGGATGAGTACGTGCTGACCGCCGAGCCGGAACTCGCCGGCACGACAACCTGGCGCGTCGAGGTTGAAACCGATCAGCCCGCGCTCGTTCCCGAGAACACGGTTCGCAGTTTCGATATCGAACTGATCGACCGGCCGATCCGCGTGCTGTATATCGATGGCTACCCGCGCTGGGAGTACCGCTACGTCAAGAACCTGCTCATCCGCGAAGAGTCGATCGAAAGCTCGATCATGCTGCTCTCCGCCGACCGCGACTTCGCGCAGGAGGGCGATGTGCCGATCACGCGCCTGCCGCGAACACGCGACGAGTTCGCGGATTACGACGTGATCATCATCGGCGACGTACCCGGGCATTACTTCGCCAGCCAGCAGCTTGAACTGATCCGCGATCAGATGGCCGAGCGCGGCACGGGCGTGTTGTGGATCGCCGGCGAGCGGTACACGCCGGACACGTACAGCGGCACGGCGCTCGCTGACGTGCTGCCGATGCGCGGCTCGCTGAACCTCTCGCCGATCGGCGTGCCGGTGACCATGCAGCCGACCCGCCTGGCCGAGCGGCTCGGCGTGCTGCGACTGGCCGGCGACGACGGCTGGCCCGATGCGCTGTCCGACCCGGCGTACGGTTGGTCGCAGTTGTACTGGGCGCAGCGCGTCGACCCCGAGCGCCTCAAGCCGGCCGTCGAAGTGCTCGCGGAAACCGTCGATGCGTATCAGGATCAGCACCTGCCGCTTGTGATGTCGATGCGGTACGGCGCCGGCCAGTCAATGTACGTCGCCACCGATGAGATCTGGCGGTGGCGGTACGGCCGGGGGGAACGGCTGCCCGAGCAGTTCTGGGTGCAGATGATCCGCCAGCTCGGCCGGGAGAGTCTCGTCACCGATCGCGATGACGCGATGCTCGACGTGCAGCCCGCCCGCGTCACGACCGAGCAGCCGATGAACATTGAACTGCGGCTCCTTGACAGCCGTCTCGCTGACGCCGCCGGCGACAGCGTTGCCGCCGTCCTCGAAGATGCCGACGGCCAGTCGGTCGCCGAACTGAACCTCAGCCGGGCCGACGGCCGTGATGACCTCTTCCGCATGAGCTACCTGACCGATGAGATCGGCATGCTGACTGTGCGGATCGATGATCCGGAACTGCCGGACCTCGACCTTGAAACAGATGTCGAGGTGCTCGCCCCCGATGATGAGCTGCGCACGCCGGAAGCGGACCATGAAACGCTCGCGTCGCTCGCCGCCGAGACGGGCGGCCGGGTGTTCGACACGCCCGAGTCGCTGGCGACGCTCGCCGACCACCTGCCGGACCGCTCGATCCGCACGCTGAACCCGCTTCGCGATTCAATCTGGGACTCGCCGCTGGCCCTGCTCGCCGTGCTGTTGCTGCTGACGTTCGAGTGGATCGGCCGCAAAGTCATCCGTCTGGCGTGAGCAAGGCAAACAGATCCTCACCGCCATCAACGATCAACCGCCGCCTTCCGAGGCGAACGGCTGACACTCGAACGGCCGCATGAGCAATGTTCGCCAGACAGCAGGCCGTTGATTCCAGCGGCGAGCATGGCAGCGGCCTACCATGCAGCAGCGTCGACCCCACTTCCACCATGACCACGGTTCCCGAACCCAACCCGCCGCCGCCCCGCGGGGTGCTGCACCCGAAGTTCTCCGGCCGGAGCGGCTTCCAGGCCGAACTGCGCCGCCGCGTCGACGCGTACTTCAATGAGACCGGCAAGCCCCGCCGCGACTGCCCGCAGCTCTACCTCAAGACCGCGATTCTCCTCGCCGGCTTCGTCGGCTTCTACGTCCTGCTCGTCTTCTTCGCCCAGACGTGGTGGCAGGCCCTGCCGCTGGCGATCCTCCTGGGCCTGACCACCGCCGGCATCGGCCTGAACATTCAGCACGACGGCGGCCATGACGCCTTTTCCAACCGCAAATGGGTCAACCGCCTCATGGCCATGACGCTCGACCTCATCGGCGGCAGCTCCTTCGTCTGGCACCACCGCCACAACGTCCTGCACCACACCTACGTCAACATCACGGGCCACGACACCGACATCGACATCGGCGAGCTCGCCCGCATCACGCCCTTCCAGAAACGCCGCGCCATCCACCGCTGGCAGCACTACTACATGTGGCTGCTCTACGGCTTCATGGCCGTCCGCTGGCAGATTTTCGGCGATTACCTCGACGTCATCCGAAAGAAGATCGGCGACCATCCCATCCCGCGCCCCAAACGCTGGGATCTCGCCATCTTCCTCGGCGGAAAAATGCTGTTTCTCGTCCTCGCGCTGGGCATCCCGATGCTCTTCCACCCATGGTGGGTCGTGCTCATCTTCTACGGCGTCGCCGCCATGGTCACCGGCATCACGCTCAGCACCGTCTTCCAGCTCGCCCACACCGTCGAGGAAGCCGCGTTCATCGAGCCCACCGATGAGAACCTCGTCGAAAACGCCTGGGCGATCCATCAGGTCGAAAGCACCGTCGACTTCGCGCGGCGGAGCCGGCTCGCCGCGTGGCTCATGGGCGGGCTGAACTACCAGATCGAACACCACCTCTTCCCGCGCATCAGCCACATCAACTACCCCGCGATGTCGAAGATCGTCGAGCAGACCTGCCGCGAGTACGACGTGGCGTACCACGAACACCGCACGTTCCGCGCCGGCATCGCCTCGCACTTCCGCTGGCTGCGAAAAATGGGCCTGCACGACGAGCCGGAACACCCATCCGCGATTGCGTAGCGGCAAGCCGAAAAAATTGGACCCGGCAAGCCCCCGAAAGCCCCGGGATACGACGCGCCGGCGACTGCGCGCCGCGCATAGCACTTCGTTGGAAGCAGGGCAGCGTTCACACGTGTGCTGTTCGGATTCCCTCCGGAGCGAGGCTGTTCGCGGTCAGAATCGAACCGCATGACCATCGACGCCACTTCCCCGCTCTTGCTTGATGACCCCTCGGATGCAGCGGGCCATGCGGGAGCGATGCACGATCCGGCTGTGCAGCGGCTCGTTGACTTCTTTCGCAGCAAAGGACTGGCGCAGCGCAAGCGCGAGGATCGCGAAGAAACGTGGTATCAGGACTGGATCGACTATCAGCAGGAGCACGGGCTGTATGCGGCGCTGCTCTCGCCCGCGCAGCATTCAAGTCGCGGCCATCGCTTCGACCTGCGGCGCCTGGCGCGCTTTCTTGAAGTCTTCGCCTACTTCAGCCCGGCGCACGCGTACAGCCTGCACGTTTCGTTCCTCGGTCTCTTCCCGATCCTGATGAGTGACAACGATCGCCTGAAGCAGGAAGCGATCGAGCGGCTGGAAGCGGGCGGCCTCTTCGCGTTCGCCGTCTCGGAGCGCGAACACGGCTCGGACCTGCTCGCTAACGAGTTTGTGCTCAGTCAATCGCCGAACACAGACGGCTGGCGCGCCAACGGTGCGAAGTACTACATCGGCAACGCGAACGCGGCGGGGATGGTCTCGGTGCTCGCGAAGAAAAGTCACGACGGCGCGCTCCCCTCCCGTCGCTCGGGGTTCGCCTTCTTCGCGCTTCGCCCTGATTCGTCTCCCGCATACAGAAACGTGCAGAAGATCCGAACGCTCGGCATCCGGCAGGCGTTCGTCGGCGCGTTCGAGGTCATCGATCATCCGGTCGCACGGGATGACATCATCTCCGAAGGGCGCGATGCGTGGGATGCGGTGTTCGACACGGTGAACCTTGGCAAGTTCCTGCTCGGCTTCGGGGCGATCGGCATCTGCGCACACGCCTTCGCCGAAGCCGACCACCATCTCCGCCGACGCGTGCTGTACGGCAAGCCGGCGATCGATATGCCGCACCTGCGTGAAACGACGGCGATCGCCTACGCGCGTTTGACGGCGATGAAGCACTACGCCTACCGCGCGCTGGACTATGTGCAGACAGCAACTGCGGACGATCGGCGATTTCTGCTGTTCAACGCGGTGCAGAAGGCGCGCGTCAGCACCGAAGGCGTCAAGGTGATGTCGATCCTCTCCGAGTGCATCGGGGCGCGTGGCGTTGAGTCAGAGACGTACTTCGAGCAGGCGCTGCGCGATGCGCAGCTCATCCCCGGCCTCGAAGGCAGCACGCACATCAACTTCGGCCTGACGGCTCAGTTCGTTGACACGTACTTCGCCGATGCGGGCGACACGGACATCGCAGAGCCGCCGCACGACGCCGACGTCGGCGAGAACCCGTACCTCATGAAACCCGGCGATCGCAATGCGAAGACCGTCCGTTTCGCGGATTGCCTGCGCGCCTACGCGCCGCTGGCGTCACACGAGACCGTGCAGGGGTGCATCGAGCAGGTCAAGGCGTTCCGCCGGTTTGTTCAGGAAGGCGGCACGGACCACGCCCGCGCCGGCGACGTCGGCGTGCGGATCGCGCTGGGCAGGAGCTTTTCGACGATCGCGTACGCGCAACTGATCGCGGAGCGATGCGCAGTGATTGCGGTCGAGCAGCCGATGATCTCACTCATCTTCCATGCTCTTACTGAAGACCTGAGCATGGATGCTCTGCGCCTCGCCGGCTTCTTTTCATCGGACAGTCATCCGCGGGCACGGTTGGAGCAGGTGGTGACGCTTCCCCGGACGGACCTTTCTGACCATGAAGCCGTTGCTGAACTCATCGCAGCGCGATACGGCCATTCGTAGGCACCGCGAGAAACGCCGGATGAAACAGCGGCTCACCATCCGCCAGGCGCGATCCGACGGTGGTGAAACCACTTTCGCGACCCTCGCAGCCTTGCTGTGGCAAGCACCCCGTAGGGGATTCGAACCCCTGTTACCGGGATGAGAACCCGGCGTCCTGGGCCTCTAGACGAACGGGGCGTCGGTGTGCTCAGAATCAGAATATCACGCTCGATTCGCCGGTCAAGATCCCGATTCGACGGATGACGAACGCGCGGCCCGATCCTCAAAAATGGTTCTATATCGGTCGATCGTGCCGCCTTCACCCCCGATCACCCGCTGGCGACCGATGCTTTTCAACCGGGCCAGATGCATTGATCGCCGGCGAAGTCGGTCGATGACTTGACCGCTTCGGTCGCTGCTGTAGCATGCCCCGGTTCACCACAGCCCGGCCGGGCGAAAGCGCGGCCAGAGGAGGTTTCCAATGGTTCCCAAGCGACCGCCCCGCGTCGGGCAGGTTGGTTTTCTGTACGTGCCGCCATACCGCGTGCAGGGCATCAGCGTCGCCGGCGAGCAGACGATGGTCCAGATCCCTGAGCTGGACGTCGCGTTCGACATCGGCCTGTGCCCGCGGATCGCCCTCGCCTCGCCGTACATCGCCCTCAGCCACGGGCACATGGATCATATCGGCGGCCTGCCGTACTACTTCAGCCAGCGCGTCTTCCAGCGGATGGGCGTCGGCACATGCGTCTGCCACCACGCCATCGCCGACCCGCTGCGGCGAATGATGGAAAGCTGGGTTGAACTCGAACAGCAGCGCACGCCACATCATATTGTGCCTCTCGAGCCGGACGAGCAGATCGAGGTCAAGAACAACGTCATGCTCCGCGCGATCGAGGTCTCGCACACGGTGCCGGCGATGGGGTATTCCGTCATCGAGCATCGAAGCAAGCTCCGTCCGGAATACCGCGATCAGCCCCAGCAGCGGCTGCGGGAACTGAAGGCGGCTGGCGAGGACATCACCCAACTGCATGAGATTCCGCTTGTCGCATACACCGGCGATACCGAACTCGGCCCGTTTCTGCTGCGTGATGAATTCGCCAGGGCGAAGGTCGTCATCACGGAATGCACGTTCTTCGAAGATGATCACCGCGATCGGGCGAAAGTCGGCAAGCACCTGCATGTCGCGGAACTCGCCGACCTGCTCGACACCTGGCAAGCCGAGGCCGTCGTGCTCGGCCACCTGACCCGGCGGACGACGATGGAGCGTGCCTGGGAGCAGTTGCGCAAGTACGTGCCGGAAGAACACCTGTCGCGCGTGCATTTTCTCATGGATCACCGCAACAACCGCGGGCGATATGAGGCGCAGGAGCAGGAAGCAGCGCAGGAAACCGCGTCATGACGGCAAATCTGACGTGTCCCGCGTTTCAGCGAACCGATCGTTGACTGCCTGCCGACCGTCCCGTACATTGTCAGCTCCGCTTTATCGCGTTTCTGCATCACAGATTGCCGCAGCACCCCAGCGTTTTTCCGCTGCGGCCACGGTGTGATTTGCGGCCTGGAGGATTTGCGAACAATGGGTCAACCCGACCATGACATGCGCGATGCCATTGTTGCTCATCTCCGCCGCCACCATCCGGACATGTGTCGCCACTGGTTCGATGACATTGAGCCGCTGGAGGTCAGCGGCGGCACGATCAAGCTGCTCATTCACGAACCGGTGCAGTTGAATTACCTGCGCAAGCGGTGTGTTGAACCGTTTCAGGAAGCCGTCCAGGCCGTCACCGGCCACCTGCTCGCCGTCCGGTTCGTCGGCCCCGATGATGTTGAGGCGGAACCCGCCGAGCCGACACGTTCGTCCTCGTTCAACGGCGCGCGCGGCGGATCGTCGTCATCGGACGAGAATCCGATCTACGAGCAGATGCTCATCAGCCCGGATTACTCGTTCGAGAATTTCGTTGTCGGCCCGGCCAACCGCCTCGCCCACGCCGCCGCCCTCGCCGTCGCCCAGCAGCCCGGCCGGGCGTACAACCCGTTTTTCATCCACGGCGGGGTGGGGCTCGGCAAGACGCACCTCCTGCAGGCGATCTGCCAGCGGGTGCTGCGCGCCAATCCCGCCACGCGGATTCATTACGATTCATGCGACCAGTTCATGAACCAGTTCATGGACGCGGTGCAGGCCGGCCGGATGAACGACTTCCGCCACCGGTTCCGCAACGTCGACATGCTCATCATCGACGATATTCACGACCTCGCCCAGCGCGAACGCACCCAGGAAGAGTTCTTCCACACGTTCAATTCGCTGTACCAGGCGGGCAAGCAGATCGTGCTCAGCTCCGACGCCCCGCCGGACGAGATCCCCGATCTTGAAGAGCGGCTGACCAGCCGGTTCAACAGCGGACTCGTCGCGCGGATCGACAAGCCGTGCTACGAGACGCGCGTCGCGATCGTCAAATCCAAAGCCGCCCTGCGAAGTCTGACGCTGCCTGACGAACTGGTCAGTTACATCGCCGCGAAGATCGATTCGAACATCCGCGCCCTGGAAGGGGCGATCAGCCGCCTCCAGGTGCTGAGCATGGTCAATGAGTCGTCTGCGATCGACCACGACATGGCCAAGGAAGCCGTCCGTGAGCTTGCCGGCGGCAGCGGGGGCGTCCAGCCCAGCCAGCCGACGATCCAGGACATCATCGAAGCGGTGACCGGCTACTACGACGTCAAACTGACCGACCTGCTCTCCAAGCGGCGGCAGAAGTCGATCGCCCTGCCGCGGCAGATCTGCATGTGGCTCGCCCGCAAGCACACGCGATTCAGTCTCGAAGAGATCGGCGGCTACTTCGGCGGCCGGGACCACACGACCGTCATGCACGCGGTCAAGACGATCGACGGCCGGCGGAACGAAAACGAGACGCTCGAGCACGACGTCTCCCGCCTCGAGGAAATGCTGCTCGCCAAGCACGACCAGCAGCGCGAACAGCCGGCGTGAGGGCCGCACCGGCCCGACCCGCCCCTTGCCTGGCCACACTCCCCTCTGGTGTTCAAGACTCCGCTGACAAACCCCTCTTGATGATCCCCGTCGGCGCCCCCCGTTCTGGAGCGCAAAACGGGCTGTTGCCGCACGCGTCTGATGGCCGCTCGGGCGTTGCTGAATCATGTGGATAACCTGCGATCAATCGCCCGGCGCCGTTGTCCCGGCCGGAGCGCTGACGAAATCCTGACGAGAACGATGTTCACCAACTCGCGCAAGCCGACATCCCGCCAGAGGGCGCATACCCCTGCCGACAGGTCCAGTGACAGGTCATGCACAGCCCGGCGTATTGCTGCAACCCCCTGAAAGACAGGTGATTGGGCCCATCCGTCACCGGGATATCCACAAAGCGCCAGCCCCTCTTACGAAGAGGGATGAAGAGATTCCTTTTAAGTCATCACAGGAGGTCTGTCAGCCAGATCGCCGGCCTGCCGCACTACCGGATTCTGTAGAGCGCATCGAATCGCATTACCTGTTTTTGTATAGCTGATTTTGCATGCATCAGTGGGGGGAAACGTCATCCCCATCGTGTGAACCGTATGTGGATAACTCGCATGGAGCGTTGTGCCTGGCTTGATGGGTTCGCGGTTGGATCGAAGGATGTTCGGCCGGAACTCGTCTGGTCAGAAGCGATGCTGGTAGGTCTCGCAGTAGACCGTTGTTCGGCCGGCGGTGCGGCTGTCGCATCGGGTCGCAAGCGGGCGGCCGCAGGAGCGGCACGGCTCGCCGGCCCGGCCGTACACCGCGTGGGCTGACACGAACGTCCCCGCCTGACCGTTGCCGTCGCGGTAGTCCCGTACGGTGGACCCGCCGGCGAGAACCGCCCGGCTGAGGATCGACCGCAACGTTGTGCACAGCGACAGGAGGCGCTCTGGCGGGATGCGGTTCGCGGCGGTCACGGGATCGATGCCGGCGGCGTGGAGGGCTTCGTCGGCGTAGATGTTCCCTACGCCCGCGACGAGGCCCTGGTCGAGCAGCGCCGCCTTGACCGACCGGGACGTCCCGCCGAGCCGGTCGGCGATCTCACCCGCCTCGCTGTCCATCGCATCCGGGCCGAGCCGGCTCCAGCGGTGGTCGCGCAGGGCTTCGATGCTGGGAAACGCCCACAACCCGCCGAACCGCCTCGCGTCCTGGAAGACGAGCCGATCGACGCCGCCGTCCGTCGCCGGGCTGTGCCACCAGACGCAGTGGACGTGGCGGCGGTCGGCGAGGCGTCCGCCGCCGGCGACGCACCACAGCCGCCCCGTCATGCCGAGGTGGACGCAGACGACCCGCCCGGTGTCGCTGACGATGGCGAGTTGTTTGCCCAGCCGCTGCAATCGTTCGACGCGGCAGCCGACGAGCAGGTCGTCGCGGTGGCCGCGGCATCGGCCGTGCTTCCGGAGTACATCGCGACGGTGCAGCCGGGCGGAGCGGACGTGCCGGCCGACGAGTTGCGGTTCGAGTGTCCGTCGGAGATGTTCGACTTCCGGCAGTTCCGGCATGGCCACAGCGTATGCCGGGCGTGTCACACCGTCCCGACCACGGGACACAGTCTGCCAGGAAGCACACAAGGCTCGCCCCGATTGTGCGGACGAGCCCTGTCGCGGTCGCGTGCCCCCCTATTCCCCGCCCCGCCCCTTGGAAGCCGGCCCAGCCGTGAAACCTGCACTGCAGGCACGGGACAGACATATGAAAACATATCAAGCCATTTGAGCAATCCCCCTGTTTGGGGTATTTTGTCGATTAGTGAGGAGCGACCGGCTTGGGGCCGGTCGTCGGTGACCGGGGTGTCGGCAGGTGAGGTGTGTATGGGTCAAGGTGAGTCGATCAGCACGCGCGACGCGTCCGCCGTCATCGACCTGGTCAGTGACCTGCAGGACCTGTCCGTCGCCGCCGAGGAGCGCAAGCAGCGGCTCGTCGCCGGCACGATTGAGTTGCTCAACGCCCGCGTCGGCCTGCTCGTCGAGGTCGACGGCCTGCCCCGCCGCACCGCCCCGAACGTGATCGCCCTCGCCGAGCAGGGCTGGGAGCCGGCCGAGCAGGCGCTGTTCCACCGCATCATCGAGCAGGAAGGCATCGCCGACCCGCTCTCGGAGCTGTCGCTCGCCCAGGACCACCCGGTCTTCTCGACGCTCCGGCGCGACCTCATGGACGACCGGCAGTGGTACGCCACGACCTACGCCTCGGAACTGCGGCGGGCGGCGAACGTCAACGACCTCACGGGGACGATCCTCCGCCTACCGGGGCTGAACATGACCGTCGGCCTGAACGTGCATCGCTCATGGGGCGAGCGGGGCTTCACGCCGCGCGACCGGGCGATCATCGACCTGCTCGGCCGCTCACTGCTGCGCCTCTACCCGCACGTCCTCGAACGCCCGGCCGACCGCGTGCGGCAATCCCTCTCGCCACGCCTGAGCCAGACCCTCGACCTCATGCTCCACGGACTCGCAGAAAAAGAAATCGCCCACACCCTCCACCGCAGCCCCCACACCATCCACGAATACGTCAAGACGCTGTA
>SLJD01000004.1 GCA_007135295.1 Phycisphaerales bacterium | reverse complement strand
CAACCGGGCGCCGCTTTTGGGGTACAAAACGCAAAAAGAGACCGCCGTTCGGGGGCACTCTCTTGGTGACAGGTTTTCCCCCAGGCAAAATGGTACGCTCGGCCTCGATACAGCCGTAGCGGGTGTGCCGCCTGCTTTGCTGCTCCGCCTCCCCTGAGGACGTGGCTTTCAAATATTCCGACGTGACTGGTAGCGGGCGCGCTTTCCTGATATGGTGAGGGTGCCGCCGCAGCCTCTGGGGCGATGCGTCCGGGAGGCAGGGGGCACCATGTCAGGAATGATCGCATCGCGGTGGGAGGCGCAGATCTGAAATCGCCGCAGTATTTTTTCGAGGTATCGACACATGGCAAGTCCGATATTCCATCCGCTGGGTGGTGTGCTCATGACTGCGCAGCCGGCGTCGGCGGGTAGCGTTGGATTCGATTAAAACGGCTGGGTCGTCCGATAATATAAGACGGCTCTTTTGGCGGGAGGCGTGTGTTCAGTGATTCGTGTTCTCTGTCCACATTGCAGGCGGCGTTACCGCACGGTTACGGAGGTGATGGGGCGTACCGTCATCTGCCGTAACTGCCGCATGGGTTTTTCCATCGGCGAGCTTCGGCCTCCCTTCAACTGGGAGCAGAACGACCTGGCGGAAGATTCATGGATCGGAGTCGAGCCGCCGGCGGAACGCAGGGAACTGCAACACTGCATCATGTGCGAAGCGCCGCTCGAAGAGGGCGAGATCATCTGCACGTCTTGCGGCATGAACCAGATCACCGGGATAAAGACCCGCCGTCGCTACGATACCACCGGTGAAAGCAAGCCATCTCTCTGGCAGCGTATCTCGATGCCGTATGTCCTGTTCGCGTTGTGTCTTGTGGTCATTGTGGGAGGCGGTTTCTGGCTCGTTGTGGCGCTCCGCCAATCGGCCTCGTCGTTGAGCGAAGAGATCGCGCTGCACGGGATCGTCAACCAGGCCATGCTCCATCTGGCAGACAGCGGCGATCCGTATGGTCTTGCCGATCGGTTCGGCGGCCGCGTCCATGACGGGAACCTGCCGTATTTTGTGAGAAGGCTGTCGGCACGGGATCCGGGTGTGCGGCGCGCGGTTGCCCTGCTTATCGGTTACGGTGATATCACTGACTTGTCCCCGCTGGTCACCCAGGCGATCGAACCCGAGATGGCATCAGCCGTGCGCGAGGCACTCGAGGCGATCGGGCCGCGGCGTCTTCTCGTGCTCAGTGAGGAGCCATGCGAGGATGCGCGCGAGGCGGCGGCTGTCGCGATCTGTCTGCTGTTCGATTTCGAACGTCTGCCCGAGACGCTCCAGCAATTTTCGGTACGCACCTCGTTCGAAGAGAAGCACCGGACGCTCAACGCGATGGTCCGTTTCTGGCCCGAAGCGACGGGCACGTTTCAGCTGATGTTGGACGGCGACACGGAACCTACGCGGGTTCGCGTCGAGCAGTACGGCCCACTGTTCTACATGTACGTCGGTGCGTACGAATTCCGCACGTCGCTGGAGTCTCAAAGGACGTTCGAGATTCCGATCGCCCGATGGTGTGCCGCCACCGGTTCGTCGGTAGACCCCCAGCGGATTCGCGAATGGGTCAGCGGTCATGTGACGCTCTCTTCGCCGTTGGGCGTCGGCTGGCAGGGCATCTTGGCTTTGACCGCACGACAAGCCGGCGTCCCCGAACTGCCCGGCCTCATCCCGCACCCTCCTGCATTCGGCGAGAGTCTTGAAGTGCCGCTGAATATCAGAAGGATCCGACATACTTCCTGAATTTTCTGAAAACCAAGCCTTGGTGAAATAGTTAATTCCCGGCATGTATTCGGGCGATACAGCAATCGTATGGCCATGCTGGCGAGTCATTCAGCGGTTATGGCATCAATGAGCAACAGCTGCGAGAAGCCTTGAATGAACCCTGCCGCCCGAGATTCGAAACTCGATCCCTTTATGCTGGGAAAGCTGTTGGATACGCTCGACCGCCAGGGCGAACTGCACGCCATGCGGGAGGGGCGGTCCGCTCCGCGTCGTATCTACAGAAAAGCGGTGCACATGGAAGTCGACCAACTCGAAGGGTCGATCTGCATGTGCATGACGCTGACGCGCAACATCAGCCGGAACGGGGCCGCCCTGATCGCAGGGAGGTTCGTCTATCCGGGCTCGGCCATTCGGATGCACCTCGAAACGCCCGCCGATGAACCGCATACCGTCACCGGGACGATCCGCCATTGTCGTTACCTGTCGGGCACCGGCTATCTTCACGAAGTGGGCATCGCCTTCGATCGGCCCATCGATCTGGCGACCCTGAACCGTTCGGTCGAGTGGGCGCGGGTCGAGCTACTCGCGGCCAGCGATTCGCGCAAGACGCATCGCCTCGTCAAAGACGTCGTGGGCGGGCTGAACATAGAAGCAACATGCGTGAGTTCGGAGGAAGAAGTCGTCGAGACGGCCCTTTCGCGTCGGCCGGACCTCATCCTGCTGGATATCGAGAGGGCGGGCCGTCATGGGCGATCCGTCATCAAGCGACTCCGAGACGAGGCCCTGGTCCAGCCGATCATAGTACTCGTCGAGCCGGCCGAGGTGCCGACGTGTGTGGAGGCGACGGAGGATCCGCTGACGCGCTTCGTCGTCAAACCGTTGACGCGCAGCCGGCTTCTGAATGAACTCGGTGCGTACGTCTATCCGCAACTGATGAGCGATTACGCGGACGATGCAGCCAAGGCTGACACGGT
>SLJD01000035.1 GCA_007135295.1 Phycisphaerales bacterium | reverse complement strand
TGGCAGAACCCCAAAATACACTTGACGGATCATGGATTCTGCGGCAAAGTGCGGCCGAGGAGGAAAAGCACCACGAGGTTCAGGGGGCGACGAACGTCGCCGGTGCAGCATGTGGCCATTTGGCTCGTTTGGAACCGAAATGTTGATTCGGCCGCGTCAGCACACAGGGCGAAAATGCCCGACGATCCAGCATACCGGCTGAGCACTCGGTTGCCGGATCTGACTGACCATGAAGCAATCTGCCTGCGCGACCTTCTCATCCTGATCAGAATAATGGCGAGTGGACGAAGTCTCGCTCGCAGTTCCTGCCTCTCTCTCTTTTCTCCATGCCGCGCCCAAGTGGGCGCGGCGTGGACTTTTCCATGACCCGCGAACCCGGCCCGGGTTCCGGAAAAGTCGAACGACACAAGCCGATAACTGCACGACACAGGCGACCAAATCTTCCTCTTCGACGCATCTTACCTATTTTTGTTTCAATTTGTCGATCCACGGAGCCTCAATAAGAAAAAACATGCATGCGGTTCCTGTATTCGCTTGACATTGCTTTGCCTTTGATGCCCACTTGATCCGCCGAAGTGCTTTTCACACCAGGAGTTACGTGATGCATCCCGATGCCGCGGGGGGCTCCGGACGCGAGTGGGAAGACACCTGCCTGGCGTTCGCTTGACCGGCCTTCTGTGTTTTGGAGCCCCTGCGTGCGCTTAATTCGAGACCGGGAGAAAGGAAGAATCGATGAAGAAGTCAGCATCACTGACTGCACTGGCATCACTGGCAATGGCATCCACGGCGATGGCGCAGCACGACCCGGCACTGGATCATCTCATTGACCTTGGCGACATCACCCTCGAAGAGGGTGACGTCCTGTCGTTCGATGTCGAAGTCGACCTGATCCAAGTGGTCGGTATGTCCTTCTATGGCAATGCCGTGGAGATCGGCGGTGGTGCCTGGGCGTCCGACACGATCCTGACAATCGACGATGGGGCCGGCAACTCTCACTTTCTTGGCGGATTCCCTGAACCCGGCCCACCGCACGACTGGGATTTCCAGGGGGCCGACTCTTCGGACCCGACCCAGTACTTCCACGGGATCGGCGGCGAAGCCCATGGCGGCGACGGCGAGATGGACACTGAGCTCGCCGGTTTCGCAACTGACGGCACTTGGACCCTGAGCTTCGAACAGGATTGGGGCAACATTGAATGGAACGACGTCAGTGTCACCATTCACCAGGTCCCGGTTCCCGGCGCTTTCGTTCTGCTTGGCTTGGCTGGTCTTGTCGGCACACGTCGCCGCCACGACTGAGCGACGGCACCCGCAAACGGTGATTCACAAGTCCGTCGCGCACTCTGTGCCGACGGTTTTTCTTGCCCGATTTTCATTGACAGACTCCGGCCGGCACAGCATGATCGGAGACTGGATCCGACAAACACCTTGTTGAAGGCATCTTTTGTGGGGTCGTAATGGGACAGACAAACCAATTGTCACAACCGCAGCCCGATCAGTGGGACGTGGTGATCACCGGCGGCGGACCGGTTGGCAGCACAGCCGCCAGTCTCTTGAAGCGGTACAACTCAGAACTCTCGGTCCTGGTCATCGAGAAAGAGTCGTTTCCACGCGATCACATCGGTGAGAGCCAACTTCCCGCCATTGGCCCGATTCTCGAGGAGATGGGAGTTTGGGATAAGGTGGAGGCGGCAGGATTTCCGGTCAAGATTGGCGCTTCGTATACGTGGGGACAGAACGACGATCGATGGGACTTTGATTTTTATCCGGTGGAACTGTGGAAGGATGAATCCCGGCCGGCCACATTCTCCGGCCAGCGTCGTTACACTGCATTTCAGGTCGATCGCTCCCGTTACGATCACATCCTGCTCAACCACGCTGCGTCACTCGGTGTTGAACTGCGCCAACCGGCTCAAGTGCGCACGGTCCATTACGACGCGGAGACTGACCGCATCACCGGTCTTGAGCTTGATGACGGTGAACAGGTCCGCGGCCGGCACTACATCGACGGCTCCGGCGTCCACGGCCTGTTCCGCCGGTCGCTCGGCCTCGCCTCGGACGCCCCGCAGGAACTGCGCAACATCGCCATATGGGATTACTGGGAGAACGCCGACTGGGCCGTCGAAATCGGCGTCGGAGCGACCCGAATTCAGGTTCGCAGTCTGCCTTGGGGATGGATCTGGTTCATCCCGATCGGCCCGACGCGAACGAGTATCGGTCTCGTCTGTCCCTCAAAGTACTACCGGGCATCCGGGAAGAAACCAGAAGAACTCTATCACGACGCGGTCGAACAGCAGCCTGATATCGCCAGACTGATTCAAACGGCGACCCCTCGCGGCAGGATTGAAACGTGCAAGGACTGGTCCCATCTTACAGAGCGTATAACCGGCCGTAACTGGTTCATTTGCGGGGAGGCGGCCGGTTTTGCGGATCCAATACTCTCGGCCGGCATGACGCTCGCCCACTCATCCGCCCGGGAAGCAGCGTACATCATACTTGAGTTGGAAAGAGGCGAGCTGGATGAAGACTGGCTGCGGCGCGAGTACAACGACCGCAACCGAAACTCTATCCGACAGCACATTCGCTTCGCTCAATACTGGTACTCCGCGAACAGTTGCTTTACCGATCTGAAAGATCACTGCGCTTCAATCGCGAAGGAAGCCGGCCTGAAACTCTCTCCTCAGCAAGCGTGGCGATGGCTGAGCGTTGGCGGATTCAGCAACGA
>SLJD01000009.1 GCA_007135295.1 Phycisphaerales bacterium | reverse complement strand
TGGAGAGCGATGAAGTGAACATGACACTGGTGACGGATCGTGATCTGCTCCGCATTGATCCGAACGTGTTCCGGTCCGGCATGTCGCCGGTCGTCCTGCTGACGCGGCTGGACAGCGTGCAGACCGACGGCGTGCATGTGATCGGCGATGCCGGTGACTTCACGAACCCGGAACTCAACGCCGGCCATGTCGTGCTGCTGAGCAAAGATGGCATGGTCGAGCCGCTTGAAGTCATCGAACGTGTGGACGACGCCACGCTGACGGTCAGCCGCCCGAGGGCCGGCGACGATCTGCCCGCCGTGGCGCCGACCTCCGACACCGGCTGGTCGCTTGAAGCGATCACCTACCGCCGGCTCATCGAGCAGGTGACGGATGAACTGTTCGAGCGGCTCGGCGTGGCGGAACGGGAGTCGGTGGTCTCGGTTGACGCCATGAAGCACCTGATCGCGGTCGAGACGGCGGCGCGGATCTTCGAGGAAGCCGCGGCGGATTCGCCGGACGATGACGCCGCCGCCCGGCACGCGCAGCGGTCATTGATCCGCGCGAGGCGGGCGCGGTCGCGGATGATCATTCAGATCGACCGCAGCGGCGACGGAGTCGCGGACGCCACCCGCCGGCTCGACACGCCGGCGCTGCATCGCCAATGAACGACCGGCCCCGGCCAGGCGATCGTGTGAACACCAATGCTGAGGAGTGCGGCGAATGTTTGACGGCGGCATGGCGGGCCTGCTTTCCCAGTTCGGCGCCGCCGGGCTGATTGGTGTGCTGTGGATTCTCGAACGGCGTCTGTCGATGCGGCGTGAGCAGCAACTCGACGAAGCGCACCAGAAGATGGTCGCCCAGCAGCAGCAACTCGACGCGGTGCTCGCGGTGGTCAAGGACAACACCCGGGCGATCAACACGCTTGAGCAAAGCCAGCGGCGGCTGATCGATCTTCTCAACCGACCTGCGGAGCCGGGCGGACCGCGATCGTGTTCGTGATGCGGCGGAAGTGGCGGTTACGCGCTGAGGCGGATCGGCGGGTCGTGCTGATCGGGGTCGGCGAGGACGACGCAGTCCCGGCCGCTCTTTTTGGCGGTGTAGAGTGCGCGGTCGGCGAGGGGCAGCAGTTCATCACCCGACGGAGTGGCGCACATGCTCAGGTCAGCGATGCCGATCGACACCGTCAGTCGCAGGTCGGGGTGATCGCGCCAGGACTTCTCGCGGATGGCGCGACGGAGCCGCTCGGCGACGGTGCGGGCTTCGTCAGCGGTTGTCGTGGGCATGATGACCGCAAACTCTTCCCCGCCGTACCGGCAGGCGATGTCGTTCTCGCGGTTCGATTCGAGCATGAGACTGATCTGCTCGAGGACGAAATCGCCAAACGGATGGCCCTGCGTATCGTTGAGTTCCTTGAAGTGATCAATGTCGAGCATGAACAGGGCGAGTGGCCGGTTGTGGCGTTCGGCCTCGGCGACTTCCTGGCTCAGCCGGTTGTCGAAGTACGCGCGGTTCCACAGGCCGGTCAGGCCGTCGACCTGGGCGCGGCGGGCGAGCAGTTTGATCAGCGAGCTGACGCGCAGGGCCGAACGCACGCGGGCTTTGAGTTCGATGATCTCGAACGGCTTGGTGATGAAGTCGATCGCGCCCATCTCCAGCGCGCGGACCTTGTCGGCGGTGTCCGCCGATCCGGACAGAAAGATCACCGGGATGTCGTGCAGGCCGGGGTCGCTCTTCAACCGCGAGAGCACGTCGAATCCGTCCATGCCGGGCATCGCGACGTCGAGCAGGATCACGTCGGGGTCGAGTTGGCGGGCCATGGCCAGCCCGTCCTCGCCGGAGCTGGCATTGTGGATCTCAATGCGTTCGTGGTGCAGCCGGGCCTTGAGCAGGCGATGAATCAGCACCGAATCATCGATCGCGAGCAGTCGAGGCACGGGTGGCTGTTCGTCGTACATGCCCAAATGATTCCTGAGGGGCCGGCCGGCGGCGGGATGGTGACGGCAACGGGGCGTCGTGACGGCGACTCAGTGCGTGGCCCGTCGACAGGTGGTGATGAGATTCTCGAACTCTTCGCGCAGGGTGCTGAGTTCCGCCTCCTCGATGAGGATGGAGTGTTCGAACTTCCGGGCGGCCTCGCTGATGCTCGGGAAGCCGTATCCCCCCGCGGCGCCTTTGAGCTGGTGGACGACGCTGCGAAGCTCGTCGGCGTGGCCGCCTTCATACGCGTCGCGCAGCGCAGCCAGCCGCTCTTCCAGTTCGTGCAGGAAGAACTCGACGAGCTCAGCCATTTCGGGATCATCCGCGAACTCGCTGCGCAAGGGCGGTAGATCGACCCCGTCGGAGGCATGACGATCGGGGGGGTGCTCGCTCATGTTGAGAGAATCGGCTGAAATCCCGGGCGACTTCGGGCGGGCCGGCGCATTTCGCCTCCGGACAGCGGCTCACCTCCGAGATGAATCGTCCCGGGCGTGTTCCCGGACCATGGCGATGGATAAGCGGAGGCACGGCGGCTCGAACGCGTCGGCGCGTGGCTATCGGACGGCACGCCCGTGAACATGTTCATCACTGCTCGCGCAGCGCATGAAAAAAACGGGCCGGCCAGATGCGGCCGACCCGTGCGAGGTCGCGTGAAATGATGTCGCTGACGTGGCGCGTTACGGGCAGTTGCCCCATTCGCTGAGCAGCACGCCGAGGTCCGCTCCGCCGATCGTGCCGTCGCCGGTCAGATCCGCCGGGCAATCGTCG
>SLJD01000136.1 GCA_007135295.1 Phycisphaerales bacterium | reverse complement strand
TGTTCGACCTCGTCGATGACGACTACCGGCTGACGGTCCGGCAGCGGGTCGAGAACCTCATCGACCGCCCGCTCAATGTGCACCTGGTCATGTACAGCCCGAGTGACATGGCCGAGGATCCGACGGCGTACATCGACCGCCGGCGGTTCCGCATCGGCTACCTGCTCGGGGCGGAGCGCGACCCTGAACGCCGGGCCGGCGTGCTCGCGGACGACCGATTCCTCATCGAGCGGCGTGACATCACCCGGGCCTACGAACGAGGCCGGCAGGAGTACCTCTGGCCGGACCCCGGGGCCGTTGAAGCGGGCGAGCAGTACGAGCTGTCCTGGTTCGCCATTACCAGCCGGTACTTCGCGATGGCGTTCCATCCGCCGTATGAGCCGGGCGAGCCGATCGACCTGTCGCTTGAGCCGACGGTTCAGCAGATTTTCCCGACGGTCGATCCGATCAACGATGACATCTTCGTTGAGCTGATCACCGGCGAGCGGACGATTGACGCCGGATCGAGCGAGGCGTTTGACATCGGCCTGTTTGCGGGCCCGCTCGATCGGCGGATGCTGTCAAACGAGGAGCCGTACCGGTCGCTCAACATGAGCGGGTTGATTCTGTACGTGATGGGGGCGTGCTGCACGATCTGCACGTTCCAGTGGCTCGCCCACTTTCTGATCAACTTCCTCTCCTTCCTGCACGATTACATCGTCTTCGACTGGGCGATGGCGATCATCGTCCTCGTGGTCATCGTGCGCGGACTGCTGCATCCGATCACCCGCAAAGCGCAGATCAACATGCAGCGGTTCGGCCGGGCGATGAGCAAGCTCAAGCCCGAGATCGACAAGCTTCAGAAACGCTACAAGGACGATCCGAAAACCCTGCAGCAGGAACAGCTCCGGCTCATGCGCGAGCATGGCGTGAACCCGCTGCACATGCTCGGCTGCCTGCCGATGCTGCTCCAGGCGCCGATCTGGATCGCGCTGTGGGCGATGCTCTACTTCGCCTACGAGCTCTGGCAGGAACCGGCGTTCTACGGCATCTTCCAGATGTTCTGGAACTGGTCGTTCCTCGCCGACCTCAGCGCGTCGGACAACTTCGTCAAGTTCGCCGAGCCCCTGACGCTCTGGCGGCTGAACCTGACGGGGCTTAACGTGCTGCCGATTCTGCTGGGCGTGGCGTTCTTCCTGCAGCAGAAGTACATGACCCCGCCGCCCACGCCGAACATGACCGAGGATCAGATCCGCCAGCAGAAGATGATGCGGGTCATGATGGTGGTCATGATGCCGATCGTGCTCTACCCGGCGCCGTCGGGCCTGACGCTCTACATCATGACGTCGAGCTTCGTGGGCATCCTCGAAGGCCGGTACATCCGTCGGCAGATCGACAACATGGACCTCGACGCGACGGTGGTGAAGAAAACCACGCCGAAGAAGAAGAAACAGAAGAAGTCGAAGGATCCGCAGGCCCGGGCGTACGCCGAGGCCGTCGATGCCCGCAAGGAAAAGCAGCGCCGCAAGAAGGTCAAGTCCTACAAGAAGCGCAAGTGACGCCTTGCTCCGCCGTCGCCGACAACGCCCGGCATCTGCTGATGCGCCGCCGCCGTGGACACTGACGCGACCATCATCGCCATCGCCTCGCCGCCCGGCCGGTCGGCGCGCGGCGTTGTGCGTCTGAGCGGCCCGGCGGTCTTCGAGACGCTCGCCCGGCTTATGACGGTCCGGCCGCTCGACGCCGGCGTTGAGGCGAATGCGTCCATCCCGGACGCGCCATCGCGCGGCATGTTCGCTGGGCGGTTCATGCTCGACGCCGGGCGCGAGCTTGAACTGCCGGTGCTCGCGCTGTTCATGCCCGGGCCGCGGTCGTACACCGGCGAGAACAGCGCTGAGCTTCAGATGCCCGGCAACCCGCACCTCATGCAGCGCGTCATGGACCGGATCATCGCTGAGGGTCGCCAAGCCGGCCACGACGTCCGAGCCGCCGAGCCCGGCGAGTTCACGGCGCGGGCGTACTTTCACGGCCGGTTGTCGCTCACCGAAGCGGAAGGCGTCGCGGCCACCATCGCCGCCCGCTCCGATGCGGAACTTCGCGCGGGGCAGATGCTCACCGCCGGGCGTCTGGGCCGGCTCGCCTCGGAACTCGCTGATGACCTCGCCGGCTCGCTCGCCCTCGTTGAAGCGGGGATCGACTTTACTGATGAAGAAGATGTCGTCGCGATCGCGCCCGGCGAACTCGCCCGGCGGCTCGACAATCTGGTCGAGCGCATCGATACGCACCTGTCGCGCAGCGTCGGCATGGAAACGCTTCGCGCCGTGCCGTGGGTCGTGCTCATCGGCCCGCCGAACGCCGGCAAGTCGACGCTGTTCAACGCGCTGCTCGGCCGGGAGCGTGCCGTGGTCTCACACGTCGCGGGGACGACGCGCGATGTGCTCGCTGAACCGCTGACGATTGACACCCGGACCGGGCCGGCGGAAGTCATGCTGGCGGACCTCGCGGGTCTGGATGACGCTGACGACCCGCTCAACCAACGAATGCAGGCGGCGGCGAAGGACGCATTGCAGCGCGCGGAACTCGTGCTTGAGTGTCAGCCGCCGGCTGGTGAACAGCCGGTTGAGTCGCCGGGCGTCGCCGTACCGCCCCATGCCGAGACGCCCCATGCCGAGACGATCGTGCTGCGCACCAAGGCCGATGTGACGGATGACGGCGGCGAGGCACGCCCCATGCCAAAGCATGCGCTGCCGGTC
>SLJD01000432.1 GCA_007135295.1 Phycisphaerales bacterium | reverse complement strand
TGGGCAAGCTCAGCTTCCGCACGAGCTACGGGCAGAATGTCCTGCGCCACTCGATCGAGGTCGCCTACTTCTGCCAGATCATCGCCGACCAGCTCGGCATGTCGCCCGACATCGCCCGGCGCTGCGGCTTCCTGCACGACATCGGCAAGGCGATGGACCATGAGATGGAAGGCGGCCACCCCGCCATCGGCATGGAGTTCGCCCGCAAGTACGGCGAGAAGTCCGAGGAAGTCCTTAACGCCATCGGCGGACACCACGGCGACATTCCCGCGACGACGCCGTACACCCCCATCGTCATGGCGGCTGATGCGATCAGCGGCGCCCGCCCCGGCGCCCGCCGCGAGTCGATGGAGATGTACATCAAGCGACTCGAACAGCTTGAGTCGATCGCCAACGACCAGAAACACGTCACCGAAGCGCACGCCATCCAGGCCGGCCGCGAGGTCCGGGTCATCATCGACGCGAAGAAGGCCGACGATGCCGAGGCCCACGCCATCGCCCGTCGGATCGCCAAACGCGTCGAGGAAGAGATGACCTTCCCCGGCGAGATCAAGGTCACCGTCCTTCGCGAAGTCCGCGCTGAAGCCAGTGCCAAGTAACCCCCGCCCCCGGGACGCGCACAGGAACAAGCCCCCGAGAGCGTCCCGCACCGGGCGGCGTCGAACACGCGCCGGCGTATTGGCGCGCCGGCTATCGGCCGCATGCGCGTGCGGTTATCGAAGAAAGTACTTCGGCGTCCGGGCGTTACGGGCCGACGGTGCCCTGGACGTTGAGCGTCACCGGCTCGCGGTAGTTGTCGAAAATGATCCGCACGGTGCTGCTGCGCGACCCCTCTTCGGGCGCGTCGTACTCGACGCTGAGTGTTTCGCTGTCGCCGGGCAGGATGTACGTGCCGGCAAGGTCGATGGCGGTGCAGCCGCAGCTCGCGCTGGAATGCCGGACGCGAAGCGGTTCACTGCCTTCGTTGTGGATTCGCGTGCGACCGGTGACGGATTCATTGGGCTCAAGGCCGGTAAACGTCAGACGCGGCGGATCAAGCCGGACCGGCGGGCGGGAGTCGGCCTGTTGGGACGGCTTGGGGGGCGTCCGCTCCCCGTCGCCGTCGGCTGATGATGCGGGCGTTTCGGTGGCGGACTGCTCAGCGGGTGCGGCTGCATCGTCGTCGGCGCGGGCGAGCGAATCGGGCTGGCTCATCATGTTGGAGATCAGCAGGAACAGCGTGCCGAGCAGCAGCGCGCCAACGCCGAGCTGAATCTTCGTCGACCATGACAGGTCGCCGGCCTTGTCGCCTTTGGCGTTGGTCTTTCTGGCGTCCTGCCGGGGCTTGCCGGCTTTCTTTGAGCGTGATGCACGTCCCATGCGGCGTATCCTTTCTGGGCATTCAGCTCTGGGCATTCAGCGCACCGGGCACCTTTCACAAGGGTAGCGAATGGATCAACGGAAGCCAGCGGGCGGACGGAAGATTTTCGCCGCCGTGCCCGCACAGGTGGCCGGGCACCGGTGAGAACACGCGAAAACTCTCGATGCAGCGAATCCCCGCCCCGAGACGGCTGTGATCCGGCGAACAACCGGTCGATACACGGCTATCGTGTGTGCTGTCATGGAGGATTCTCGGACCCGCGACCCCGCGCTGAGACGACTTGTCGGCTGGCTGCTCGATGACGCGAGCCAGTTGCCGCTGGCGATCACTGCGGGGGTGCTGCTGGCGGTCGGGTTTCCGCTGTCGGCGTGGATCGGGCCGTGGCTGGAGATCGAGCCGGTCACCGCGGCCGGGCAGGTGATGATCTGGGCGTCGCTGGCATGCGGGGCGGTCCACGGGCTGCAGGCGGCGTGGGAGTCGGTTCGGGAACTGACGCCCTCGATCGACATGCTCATGGTCGTCGGGGCGGGGCTGGCGGCGGGCATCGGGCATCCCGAGGAAGGGGCCCTGCTGCTGTTTCTCTTCACCCTCGCCGGCGCGCTCGAGATCCGGGCAATGGCCAAGGCCCGCGATGCGGTGGCGCGACTCAAGCGGCTGATGCCGAAGAACGCGATCGTCAAGCGCGGCGACGAGTGGCAGCCGGTCGATCCCGAGGATCTGGTCCCCGGTGACGTCGTGCTCATCCGGCCGGGCGAGACGATCCCCGCCGACGGCCGGGTGCTCGCCGGGCACAGCAACGTCGACCAGTCGACGCTGACCGGCGAATCGCTGCCCCGCACGATCGAGCCGGCCGATGACGTCTTCGCCGGCACGCTCAACCAGACCGGGGCGATCGAGGCGCAGGTCATCCGGCCGGTCGGCGAGTCGAGTCTGCAGAAGATTCTCACGCTCGTCCTCGAAGCGCAGGAGCGGCGCCAGCCGATTCAGCGCGTCATCGACCGCGTCTCGACGCCGTACACCGTCAGCGTCTTCGCGGTGGCGTTGATCGCGTTTCTCGGGTTCATGTATGTCTGGCCGCAGCTCGCGGTGAGCGAGGCGGCGTACCGGGCGATCACGCTGCTCGTCGTGGCCAGCCCGTGCGCGTTGATCATCTCCACGCCGACCGCGACGCTCTGCGCGCTGAGCCGCACCGCCCGGGCGGGCGTGCTGGTCAAGGGTGGCGATGCGCTGGAGCGGCTGGCGTCGGTGCGCAAGGTCGCGCTTGACAAGACAGGCACGCTGACGACCGGGCAGATCGAGGTCACGCACGTCGAGCCGATCGCCGCGAGCAACATCGACAGTCTGCTCGAAGTCGCCTACGCCGCCGAGCAGCGCTCGA
>SLJD01000391.1 GCA_007135295.1 Phycisphaerales bacterium | reverse complement strand
TGATCCAAATGGGGATCCAGATGGAGGGCCAGGCAGGGGGCCAGAAGGGTGGCCAGACGGGCGAGCGTTCGGCGGTCGACGGGGCTCGCCGGGCAAGCGGAAGCGGAGCCGTCGGCGTTCTTCTCGGCGTCGATCAGGTCGTCGACCGCCGGCACGTTGATCTGCGCACGACGCCGATCGAACTGGTCGGCCGCAAGGCGGTGACGCGCTGCCTGAGCGACATCGCGGCGATGGCGGCGTCGCCGGTGGCGAGCCTGGCAAGCGTGACGCTGCCGCCGGACTTCGGCGAATCGCGGGCGATGCAGCTTTTTGAAGCGATGCGGGCGACGGCCGAGCGGTACGACGCGCCGCTCGTCGGCGGCGACATCGCCACGCACGCGGACGCGAGCGGGCCGATGGTCTGCGCCGTGACGTGCCTGGCCGAGCCGGGGCCGGCCGGCGCGGTGCGGCGGGACGGCGCGGCCGTCGGCGACGGGGTGTACGTGACCGGATCGCTCGGGGCGGCGGTCGACGCCGACGGCGGGGGCCACCACCTGACGTTCGAGCCGCGCATCGCCGAGGCGCTCGAACTCGCCGGGCAACTCGGCGAGCGGCTGCATGCGATGATCGACCTCAGCGACGGCCTTGGCCGCGACGCCGGCCACCTCGCGGCGATGTCAGGCGTGACGATCGAACTCGTCGCCGAGCGGATCCCGCGGCGCGAGGGGTGCCCGCTCGACCGCGCGCTCGGCGACGGCGAGGATTACGAGCTGTGCTTCACCGCCTCGGGCGCGGTGCCCGAGCGGATCGGCGACGTGCCGGTGACGCGCATCGGCGAGGTCATCGAGCCGGACGCGGCCGGGGGGCAGTGCCGCGTGCGCGACGCCGACGGAACGGTGCGCGAGATCGCCGGCATGGGCTGGCAGCACGGGACGAATCAGGGCGAGCCAAGCGCGGGCGGCGGTGAACAGAACGCGGCCGGCGGCGCCCATGACGCGCTGACCAGCGCACGCTCGAAGCAGCCGCCGCCCGGTGGCGGGGAACGTACCCAATGACGATTGACGAGCGCATCTCCCGCGTCTGTGACGAAGCGGCCATGCGGCGCGAAGCCCGGCGGCTGGCCGACCTGCTCCGGCCCGGCGACTGCCTGGCCCTGTCCGGCCCGCTCGGGGCGGGCAAGACGACGCTGGTGCGCGCGGTGGCCGAACACCTCGGCATGGACCCCGCCGAGGTCAGCAGCCCGACGTTCACCATCTGCCAGGAGTACGACGGCGGCCGCGTGCCGCTGTCGCACCTCGACGCCTACCGCCTGAGCGGACCGGATGAGCTTGAGACGATCGGCTGGGCGGAGATGCTTGACGCCGGCGAACGGGCGGTCATCATCGAATGGGCCGACCGCATCACCGAGGCCCTGCCCGCCGACCGGCTCGACATCACGCTCGATCACGTCGATGAACAGCACCGGCGAATGACGATCGAGTGTCGAAGCCGGCGATGGGCCGACCGAATGCACGACGAAACGCGTGACCAAGTGCGCGACCCAATGCACGACCAAACGCATGACCAGACGCATGATTGAACGAGATCAACCGCCATGCCTGACCGACGAAAGCCCGCGCCATCCAGAAAGAAAACGGCCGGAAACAGCCAATCGGCCGGGAACAGTGAAATGACCGGGAACGGCGAAAACGGCCAGCCGTCGACGCCATGCCGGACGTGCGGCAAGGCCGTCGCGGCGACGTCGCGCCACGCGCCGTTCTGCTCGAAACGCTGCCGGGACGCCGACCTCGGCGCGTGGTTCAACGAGTCGTACACGCTCAGCCGGCCGATCACCGAAGAAGATGACCTCGACGGCCTCGAACCGCCCCCGGAAGAGAACATCTCGCCCCCGCCCCCGGAATCCCCGGAAGACCGCGACCCCTGGAAATAAACCCCCGGGCACAGGCCGAACGCCGGACCCCCGGCCCCCGGAATCAAACCCCCGGCACATGCGGAACCCCCGCGGATCATGCGTGGCGAGCGGCCGCCGTCCGGGCCGTGCGGTTCTCAGCGGTCCGCGTCGGCACCCCCGGAATCCCCGGAATCCCCGGCCGGGCCGTCGCCCGGCTCACCGTCTTCGCGCTCACCGATTTCACGCTCACCGTCTTCGCGTTCATCGTCTTCGCGTTCATCGGTTTCGGCCTCGTCGTCGGCCTCATCATCGGCGTGGTCGCGGCCTTCGGGGCTGATCGCGTAGATCTGGAAGCGGTGGCCGACGGGGTCCCACCCGTGCTTCTCGCAGATCCGACGTCGCAGCTCGATCAGATCCGGGTCGGAGAACTCGATGTGCCGGCCGGTCTTCATGCAGACCATGTAGTCGTGCGGCTGCTTGCCGTAGATGAGCTGGTAATACGCCTGCTTCGAGTCGAACAGCGCCTGCGTGATGATCCCCGCGTCCTGCAGGAGCTTGATCGTCCGGTAGATCGTCGCCTTCGAGACGCGGTAGCCGCGCCGCCGCATCTCGAGCATGAGTTCCTCGACCTCGAAGACGTCATCCTTCTCGATGATCGCGTTGAGAATGTCCGCCCGCTCCGGCGTGTACTTGAGGTTCTGCGACTTGAGGTACCGCCGGAAAACCGAACACAACGGCGCCATCGACGCCTGCGGATCGTCCGGACGGTTGGGGGGGGTCGGAATCGGGCTGAGGTCCATCCCCCAAGTGTAGCCGTCGCCCGGACAAAACGTCGAAACCGGGCCGCCGAACGGGGGCATCCGGGGCCG
>SLJD01000403.1 GCA_007135295.1 Phycisphaerales bacterium | reverse complement strand
CGGGCGGATGAAGACCACGCTGAAGAGTTCTACACCACGCCGTGGACCGATCGCGGCGTGCAGCAGATCACGATGCTTCACACGCGTGACCGCGACCTGGCGGATGACGAGTCGTTCGTCGAGCCGCTGCGCGACGCGACGGGCGTGTGGGTCAGCGGCGGCGCGCAGGCCCGCATCATCGCGGCGTATCGCGACACGCTGGTTCATGAGGAACTCCACGCGGTGCTGAAACGCGGCGGCGTGATCGGCGGAACCTCAGCCGGCGCCGCGATGATGAGCGATCCGATGATTGAGCGCGGCAACCCGGAGCCGGAGATCAGCCCCGGCATGGGATTTCTGCCCGGCATCATCATCGACCAGCACGCCCGCCAGCGCGACCGCCTGCCCCGCCTTCGAAACGCCCTTGACCGGACGCCGGGCTACGTCGGCCTCGCTATCGATGAAAAGACCGCTCTGATCGTTCAGGGAACCTCGGCGGACGTCGTCGGCCGGGCCATCGTCACCGAGATTCTTCCGGCTGGCGATGACAACAACGAGCAGCAGGAACGGCAGCTTGAGCACGGCGATGAGATCGACCTGTTTGACCTCAGCAGGAAGGCCGTCCGTCGTTCCGCCGGCCTTCGCGACAACTGACCGGAATCGACGCGGCGGCCTCGTCCGTCCCGGCGGACCCAGCCGGCCCGGACGTCCCCGGCCAGCTCCGGTCGGCCCCGGTCGGCCAAGAATGTCAAGACCTCTCACCGGTCGCTGGTTGCAAGTGGAGGAACTCGACATGACCGTGAAATTCCACCGGCGTGTGGTTCTGCCTGGCGCGCTCGCTGCGTCGCTGCTCGGGACGGGCCTCGCTGCCGCGATGGTCGCCCCGCGTCACGTGACCGTCACGGCGACGCGATATGAACTCATCGATGAGGCCGGCGAGCGTGTGCTGACGATTCACAGCGACAGGGATGACGAACAGCCCCGGCTGCGGGTGCGCGACGGCCAGGGGGCGTTGCTCGCCACGTTCGAAGCCGCTGAACTGGCAGCGCTGTTCGAACGACCCCGCCGGGGCGCTGAACCCGATCAGTCGCCGATCGATCCGCCAAATGATCCGGTCGATGATGAGCGGGGCGAGGTCCCTGATGAAATCGACGAAGACCGGATCGTGGACGCGATCGACCTGCTCCATCGGCGGCTGCAACGAGCGATGCTTCAGGGCGATAACCAGGAGCGGCGTCTGCGGGAACTGGAGCGCATGCAGCGGCCGGCAGCAGAGCAGCGGGCGCGGGATGAACAGATCCGCCGCCTCGAACAGCGCCTCGACCGCATGCAGCGTGAACGCGACCGTTTGAGCCGACAGCTTGACGACGCGGAACGCACCATCCGTTCGTTCGATCAGCGTCTGCGGCGGATCGAGCGTGGCCGGTAACACGCCGGTTCCGATATCCGGCCAGCCCGCACAGCCCGTGCATGTCCCACCCGATGACTCGTTTCAGGTGAGCGCGGCAGCTTTGCTGAGCCGACAACACACTCAAGCAATGTCCGGTCCCTCACTTGCCCAACGGGGAGGTCCTTCATGGATTCATTTATTGCCCGCCAGCCGATCTTCGACACCGATCGCAATGTCTGCGCGTATGAACTGCTTTTCCGGTCCGGGACGGAGAATGCCTTCACCGCCGGGGTTGACGGCGACCACGCCTCAGCAAAAGTCATGGCGGACGGCATGCACCTGCATGGCTTCGATGCCCTGACGGCCGGCAAGCCGGGCTTCATCAACATCACACGCAACATCCTGCTCAACGACATGATCGAGGCGCTGCCGCCCGACCAGACGGTGCTGGAGATCCTCGAGAACATTGAGCCTGATGAAGAAGTCCTCGACGCGTGCACGCGGCTTCGCAGCGCCGGCTACACGCTTGCGCTCGATGATTACGTCTTCGAACCGCAGTACGAACCGCTGCTCTCGCACATCAACATCCTCAAGGTCGACTTCATGAACTCCTCGCCCGAGCAGCGCCGCGCCTTCGCGGAAAAGAAGCGTGGAACGTACGACCTGCTCGCAGAGAAGGTCGAAACGTACGCGGATTTCGAGGAAGCCAGGCAGCTCGGCTACACGTACTTCCAGGGGTACTTCTTCTGCAAGCCGGAGGTTCTTGCCAAGCGCGACATCCCCGGCAACAAGGTCTCGTACCTGCGATTCCTCGAACAGGTCAACCAGCCGACGATCGATTTCAGCCAGCTTGAGGAAATCATCCGCGCGGACCTGTCGCTTTCGTACAAACTGCTCAAGTACCTCAACTCCGCCGCGTTCGGCCTGCGGCGTCGTGTCGAGTCGATCAAGCACGGCCTGGTGTTGCTCGGCGATCGGCCGCTCAAGCGGTGGGCCTCGCTCGTCGCGCTGGCGAGTCTCGGCGACGACAAGCCGCCGGAACTGCTGACCGTTTGCCTCGTCCGGGCCCGGCTTTGCGAAAAGATCGCTGAGATCGCCGGCTGGAACGACCGCACGCACGACGCGTTCATCCTCGGCATGTTCTCCGTCATCGACGCCCTCGTCGATCGGCACATGGAAGATGTCCTGGCGGACATGCCCATCGCTGGCGACGTGCAAGCGGCCCTGCTCGGCGAATCGAACAGCATGCGGAAACTGCTCAACCTCGCTCAGGCGTTCGAACGAGGCAACTGGTCGGAGATCGCCCAGCTCATTGATGAGGTGAGCGCCGACGGGTTCGCCATCGCCGAGGCCTACCGCGACGCGATCATGTGGT
>SLJD01000057.1 GCA_007135295.1 Phycisphaerales bacterium | reverse complement strand
GTCCGCATCGTCGTCCGCCTCCTCATACTGCCGGCGCAGCCGGTCGGCGAGGATGAGCACCGCCGCCGTGCCGGAGGCGTTGTCGTCCGCGCCCGGGTGGAGCCGGCCGCGATTCTGCCGGCGGATCCCGGTGTAGCCGTAGCCGACGTGGTCGTAATGCCCGCCGATGATCAGCCACTCGTCGGCGTGCTCGCCGCGGCCGGGCAGCGCGGCGGCGAGGTTCTCGACCATAACCGTGCTATGGTCGATGTCGGCTTCGATGGTGAGCGCCACGTCATCCGCCAGGTCCGCCGTGCGCACCGTGAGGTCATCGGCCTTCCGCCGCCACGCCGTCAGGTCCTGCCCGTCCGGGTCGGCTTCGTCGAGCAGGCGGTTCACCGCGTCGGCGGTCATCTGAATTGCCGGAATGTCCAGCGGGCGACCGTAACGGGCGCTGCGTTCGAGCGGTTCGAGGTTGTGGCGGCCGTCGATCGCCTCCGGCGGGGTCACCATGATGATCCCGGCGGCCCCGCGATCGGCGACGGCGGCCATCTTGCCGCGGACGTTGGCATGCGAGCTGAACCGCCGCCGCGACCACTGGCTCGTGCCGTCCTCGTCGAGCGGCTCATAGCGCAGCATCACCGCAATGCGGCCGGTGAGATCGGCCTCCTCGCCGAAACTGCTGTACCCGCCCGGGCCGTCCTCGATCCCGTAGCCGACGAACGCGAGCGGCGCGGTGACCGACGCTTTCGCGGAGTTGCCGAGCACGACGTACTCCTCGCCATCCTCAAACGGGTCGCCGTTGAGGGAAACGCTTGAATCGTGCACGCGGACCGGCCGGCCGGGCATGGAGAAGGCGAACGGCTGGCGGTAGCTCGTCCATCCCCTGTCGTCTGTATCGGGATCGGGAAAGGCCGGCTCAAGCCCCAGCTTCTCGAAGTGAAACTCGAGGTACTCCGCCGCCAGCTCGATGCCGCGCGTGTCCGGGGCCCGGCCCTCGAAGAACGGGTTGGAGAGCGTGATGACGTGCTGGTACCACGTGATCGCGTCGTCGCCGAGGTCCTGGAACACCTCCTTGAGACTCAGCTCATGGACGTCCACCGATGCGGTCGCCGACTCCTCAGGCGAGAACGACCGGATGTTGTCAGGTCCATCGACGATCCGGCCCTGCGGCTCCCCGTCAGCCACGGCCATGGAAACCGCCACCACGACCGCCCCCGGAAGAACCCCCGCCAGCCCCCCCAAAACCGGCCGCCTCCGGCCGCCATCGCGGCACATCAATCTGTTCATCACGATCCTCCTGCTGAGATCCTGCCTCGCGGCCGAGGCCGCCCGGCGGCCACCGATGCGGCCGGCCCGGACTGCGTGCTCCATGAAGCGTACCGGCTTACGCCCATCCACGACATCTGGTAGAGTGTACCCGTCTCATGGGCGTTCGTTGCTTTGACGTTCCACACTGACTATAGTTTTTCTGTTGCGAACCCGACACGTCAGCTTTTCCATCCGCTGAGCGAGGCCGATCCGCGAACCGCCGATCGCTGTCCTGTCAGTTCTGGTTTGCAGTGGCCGACTTCGAGAAATCTTTCACGGACCATCCATGACCCTTGCATCCCGAAGCAGCGACTCCACCGCAACCCTTGAACCACACCATATGCACGGAGGCATCGACGAGCTTGTGCGCGCGTCTGAAACCGATGAGCCGGTCGGCGACCCGCTGACCCCGACGGACACCTTCATCTTCCGCCACATCGGCCCCGACCCCGACGAAATCCGCGCGATGCTCGACACGCTCGGCTGCGCGTCGCTTGATGAGCTCGTCGAACAGACCATCCCCGCCTCCATCCGCCAGGAACAGCCGCTGAACATCGGCCCGCCGCGCGGCGAGCACGAGCTGCTCGCCGACCTCCGCCGGCTCGCCAAACGAAACGAGGTCTACCGCTCGTTCATCGGCATGGGCTACACCGGCACGATCACCCCGCCGGTCATCCAGCGCAACATCCTCGAGAACCCCGGCTGGTACACCCAGTACACCCCGTACCAGGCGGAGATCAGCCAGGGCCGCCTCGAAGCGCTGATCAACTTCCAGACCACGGTCAGCGACCTCACCGGCCTGCCCGTCGCCAACGCCTCGCTGCTCGATGAAGCGACCGCCGCCGCCGAGGCGATGGCGATGTGCGTCTCCATCGCGCGCAAGAACACCTTCTACGTCGCCGATGACTGCCACCCCCAGACGATCGACGTCGTCCGCACCCGGGCGAAGGCGCTCGGCGTCACCGTTGAACTGATCGACCCCGATACGCCGGCGGACGAGCTTCACTTCGACGACGCCGCCGGCCTGCTCGTCCAGTACCCGGCGACCGACGGCCGCATCGAGTGCTATCAGGCCCTCGGCGAGCGGATCCACGAGCACGGCGGCCTGCTCGCCGTCGCCACCGACCTGCTCGCCCTGACGCTGATCACCCCGCCCGGCGAGTTCGGCGCCGACATCGCCATCGGCTCGGCGCAGCGCTTCGGCGTGCCGATGGGCTACGGCGGCCCGCACGCCGCGTTCATGGCCACGCGCGACAAATACGTCCGCAAGATGCCCGGCCGGCTCATCGGCGTCTCGCACGACGTCCACGGCAACACCGCCTACCGCATGGCGATCCAGACGCGCGAGCAGCACATCAAGCGCGACCGCGCGACGAGCAACATCTGCACCGCCCAGGTCCTCCTCGCCATCATGGCCGGCATGTACGCCGTCTACCACGGCCCGCAGGGCCTCACGCGCATCGCC
>SLJD01000088.1 GCA_007135295.1 Phycisphaerales bacterium | reverse complement strand
TGTCAGGGGAAGCTTGCAAAGGAAGCTTGAACGGCAGCCGCATCCGGAATCATTCTTCGAAATCGTCCCCGTCGCAAGCACAGAGTCCGGTAGGGCGTGCCGGACTCTGGCGGCGGGGTTTTTTCTGCGCGCCACGCGACATCACGCGTGCGTTTTCCCGTGCGTTTCCCAAGTCTGCTCAATTCACAGTACGAGACAGATTCGTGCGCTGATGAGCGAAAATGTGATTTTCAGTCCGTCAATCGCCGACCGCCTCCCGCAGAAGGGCCGGCGGGCGGCATCACGGCTGTTCAACCTGGCTGACCGCGGCCGGCCGACCGAGGGCCCGGCGGATGCTCGCAAGCTGGCCGGCGTGCCAGCCCTCGTGCCAGGCGCATGACATGGCCAGCGCGGCGTGGGTCGGACCGATGTACGCCAGATCATCGGGCGGCGGGGCGGCAAGCTGCTCATCCGACGCGGCATCCACCGCCTCGCGAAGCCGGTCGCGGCTGCGGGCCAGTCGCTCGACAAGCACATCGAACGGCGGCTCCTCGTCCCGGGCCGTATCAGACGGCTTCGACGACCAGCCGTACAACCCGCGGTGCGTTGCGTCGAGCCTGCGCGGCTCGCCGTCGAGCAGCGCCGCAACATCGTCGTACCCCACCGCCACGTGACCGAGGATCCACTGCGCGTGGTTGTCGGTCGGCGCCGGGCGGAACCGCGCCTGATCGGCGGGAAAGTCCGCAAGCAGCCGCTCCGTGAACGCCTGCGCCAGCGCGATCGCATCGCGCAGCAGGTTCCGATCGGCTGATTCGCTGCCGTGTGGCGATCCGTGGCTGGATGGAGCGGGCATCAACGGACGATTTCAAGAATCTCGAAGTCCCGCTCGCCGCGCGGCAGTTCGACGGTCACGACGTCCCCGACCAGCCGCTTGAACAGGGCCTGGCCCATCGGCGAGCCGGTGGTGATCTCGCGGAGTTCGTCGTCGTCGTACTCACCGGTGCGTTCGCCGACGAGTTTGCACATTTCTTCTTCACCGGTCTTCTTGTCGAGAAGCCGGAACATGGTGCCAAGGTAGACCATGTCATCGGGGATGCCGGCGGTGTCGGCAATTTCCGCGGTGGCCAGCCGGTCCTCGATCTGGCGGATCTTCGCTTCGTTGAGACCCTGTTCCTCGCGGGCGGCGTGGTACTCGGCGTTCTCTTTCAGGTCGCCGAGTTCCCGGGCCGCCCCGATGCGCTCGGAAATGGTCTTGCGCTTCTTTTTCAGCTCCTCAAGCTGGTTGATGAGCTGATCCTTCTCGTCCCTGGTGATGATGTTCATGGCTTCATCCGGTGAGCGGGTTGTCCGTTCACAGCCGCCGCCTATTCGAAGACAGGCGGCGGCGACAACAACACGTCTTTCTTCCCTGCCGACAGACCGTCACACATCGGTGCTCCGAACGCCGGCTGTCAAAGCGTTCACATTCAAGCGATCACGATATCGTCAACGTCGAGCCGCGGCGAGATCCGGCGTGAAAATTCCGCCAAACGCTCTCCGACCGGCGGCCATGCGGCGGCTGTTCAGGGCCGCCCGGCCCCGGCGCGGCGGCCGAGCGTCCGGATGCGGCGAAAATGCTCGGCCTCTACGGGCTGGATCGACAGCCGCTGGCCGCGTTGACGCACCAGCATGCCGTCGAGCCGATCATCGGCCTTGATCTCCTCAAGCGAGACGACGTCGTCAAACGTCTCAACGTGCTCGATATCGACCATGAACCATCGCGGCTCGTCCCCGGTCGCCTTCGGATCGTGGTACTTGCTCGACGGGTCGAACTGCGTGTGGTCGGGGTACGCCTCGCGGCAGACGCGGGCAAGTCCGGCGACGCCGGGCGGCGAAGCGTTCGAGTGGTAGTACAGCACCTCATCGCCGACCCGCATCTCGTCGCGCATGAAGTTGCGGGCCTGGTAGTTGCGCACGCCCTCCCAGCACGTCGAGCCGTCGCGCTGCAGGTCATCGATCGAGTATGTGCCCGGCTCGCTTTTCATTAACCAGTATCGTTTCTTCGCAGCCATGCGATCCTCCAGAGTGATTCACCCAGTTGGACATCGTGGCAGGTTCAGACGGGCGCGCCAACTCGCGGCCGGCATGAATTTCGACAGAACGGCCTTCGGCGCCGCAGCCGGATGCAGACCGATACGATAGTCCCGGACCAGCCACCCTTTGAAAGGAACATCATGCCCCAGGTTCCCGGCGGACGGCGACGCACACACCCCCGTGACCGCTTCAGCGTGCCGCAGCAGGTCTTCAATCTGCCGGAGACGATTGAAACGCTGCGCAACGAGGCGGATTCCGGCCAGCACGGCCATCGGCAGATGACGCTGTACAAACACGGTCCGGCGACGGTGGCGCTGTTCCTCTTCGAGCAGACCGGCGCCAACCTGCGTGAGCATTCGACCGACGGCTTTGTGACGATCCACACCCTTGCGGGGTGCCTGACCGTCCACGCAGAGGGGCAGACTTATTCCCTGCCCGCCCATTCGCTGATGACGCTTGCGCCGAATGTCCCGCACGACGTCGTCGCGGATGAACCGTCGCAGATGCTGCTGACGGTCTGCCTGGAGGAAGACGACGCGTGACCACCGCTCCCCCTGCCGAGAAGCCAATACGGGGGTTACAGGTCTGCGTAACTCGGCTCGTCGCGTCGGTGCTTGTGCCGCTGAAACTGGCGGTGGGCAACGGTCATCGAAATGCCGAGCAGCGCGAGCGCCCCGCCGATCACGCCGACAAGCGCCCACGGCACCTCGCCCTCTTCCACGCCCTGCACGACGGCATCGGTTCCGACGACGAGCACAACGGTGCCGGGCAGCATGCAGAGCCATGACCAGAACACGAAGGTCCAGAACGGGACTTTGACGAGCCCGAACGCGTAATTGACGAGGTTGCCGGGCAGCACCGGAACAAGCCGTGAGATCGCGACGATCACGGCACCGTGGTGCTTGGTCAGGTCTTCAAGCCGGCGGAAACGGCGGTTGGTGCGCAGCCATTCCGCGAGCGTTCCGTGCATGACGTAGCGGGCGAGCAGAAAGCACGCAGCGGCCCCGAGTGTTGAGCCGATGCTGGCGACCACCACGCCGAGCACTGAACCGTAGAGTCCCCCCGCCGCCACCTTGAGCACCGCCTGCGGCACGATGGCCACCGCCGCGATCACGTACAGGCCGAGAAAAACGAGCACCCCGACCACACCGTGGTCGCGCAGCGATTCGCGGAATTCGCCGAGGTCGGCGATCAGTTCGCCCGGATTGAAGATCATGACGACGCCGGCGATGAGGATCAGCACGAGAATCGGCCGCCACAGGCCGAGAAGCGCCCGGAGCGGCGGGACGTTCGGGGAGTCGGTGGCGGCAGCCGGCACCGACTCCTCAAGGTCGGCGGCCGGTGTGTTCTGTCCGGAATCGGCCATGGTGAGCATACCCTATCCGGTCACGCAGCCATCGTCACGGTGTCGGCGGAAGACCGGCGTTTTCGGCCTTCCAACTGCGACAAGCGCGGCTGGACGTTGTGTTGGCGTCCCGGCCGCGCTTCCGGCTGAGAGTCGATGGTCCAGCGTCTGCGTGTCCCGCCGTTCATCCGCGGCACGCGAACAACCCTCACTGCGTTGCTCTTCTCCGGTCATTGAGTTTGCCGAGCTTGTGGTTGATTGCCCGGCTGAGCTTTCCGGCGGCGCCTTCGACGGCGTCGTACATCTGCGTCGAGTCGTGGTCGACCGCGATTGGATCGAGGCCGGCGAGGCGGGCTTCAATCATGCACCGTTTGTCAACGCCGTGCTTCGGCCCGCGGGTGTCGTGCAGATGCACCTCAATGCGCGTAACCTGGTCGGCAATGTGCTTGAGCTTGTCCCGGATCTCGTTTTCGATGTGGGCTTCAAGCGATTCGGTCGCTTCCACGTCGCCGGGGTTGATCTGAATCTGCATCAAATTGGTCCTTTCCAAAGCATTTCATTCCCGGCACGCAACCCGTCGAAAGGGCAGGCCATACGCCCGATGAATCGGGTGCGACCGATGCCGGGAGAGCGGCCGGGAGAGCGATTGTGACAGCATAGCCCATTTCACGGTATCAACACGGCTGACGGGGGCCGGCATTCCTGTCGGCGGGCAAATCGGGGCGGAACGCTTGTCTTTTCGCCCGGATTCTCGCCAGAATCGGGCTCCGTCTTGACCCGGACCCGCCGATCTGCCAGAATACTTACATCATGATCTGCTGCCAGCAGCACCATCATCACCATCATGGTCATCCCCGCCCACGGGCCGGCTGATGGTGCGCAGCAGATGATGAAAACCATCTGAATCAGCGAACGACACCACTCGACGCCGGCTCCGCTGGCGTCGAGGTCTTTTTGCCACGCCACCGCGTCGCAGAAGGCCTCCCGCCGGCCACCGGCCCAGACAGGAGGAATTCATGACCGACGCGTTGCCCGCAACACCACCACCCCCGATTAACCCGGCCGACGAAACCGGGACGGTGCGCCTCGGCCTGCCCAAAGGCCGCATGCAGAAAGCCGTCAATGAACTGCTCAGCGAGGCCGGCATTCACGTCCGTGAAGACCCGCGAGGTTATAGGCCGGACCTCTCCCTGCCGGGATTCGAGGTCAAACTGCTCAAGCCGCAGAACATCGTCCGCATGCTGCACCACGGCTCGCGGGATCTCGGCTTCGCCGGCGCGGATTGGGTCGTCGAGTCCGGCGCGAATCTCGTCGAGTTGCTGGACACCGGCCTCGACCCGGTGCGCCTCGTCGCCGCCGCCCCGCCGGACCGCCTTCACGACGGCCGCCTGATGGCTCCCGACGATCAGGGCGACAACCTGATCATCGCTTCGGAATACGAGTCCGTCACGCGGCAGTGGATCGAGCGGTGCGAACTGCCGGCCGAGTTCGTCCGCTCTTACGGCGCAACCGAGGTCTTCCCGCCTGAAGACGCCGACTGCATTGTTGACAACACCGCGACCGGCGCGACCCTTCGCGAGAACGGGCTGGTGATCTTCGACGAACTCATGCGATCGAGCACGCGGCTGTACGCCAACCCGCAGGTGCTCGAAGACGGACCCCGGCGTGAAGCCATCGACCGGTTCGTTGTGCTCGTCCGGTCTGTGCTTGAAGCGAGGCAGCGCGTCATGCTCGAGGTCAACGTCGGCGCCGACCAACTCGAATCGCTGATCAATGCCTTGCCGAGTATGCGAGAACCGACGGTTTCCCCGCTGCACGGCGAATCGGGGTACGCCGTCAAATCCGCCGTGCCGCGCGCCCGGCTGCCACAGGTCATTCCCGCGCTGAAGGCGTGCGGCGGAACGGACATCATCGTCAGCCCGGTCGGGCAGATTGTGCCATGAATGAGCCGGCTTCTGACATAACACCCCGCACGCGACAATGCGCTGGTGCGCTGCCCGAGCCGGTCGAGGCACTGCGCGGCACATCGCCGTACGGACCGCCCGCCGCCTCGCCGGCGATCGACCTGCGGCTTGACCGCAATGAAGGGCCGATGCCCGTCGAACTGCGCGAGGCCATTGAGAACATCGGCCTCGACGCGATGCGCGATTACCCGGACCAGTCGCCTCTTGAGCGGTCAATCGCCGCGGACCTGCATATCGATCCGCGGCGGGTGCTCGTGACGAACGGCGGCGATGAAGCCATCGACCGTCTCTGCCGGTCGTATTTCGACGGCGGCAGCACGGCCGGCCGTGAGATCGTCGCGACCGTGCCGACGTTCGAGATGATCGAGCGCAGCGCATTGCTTGCCGGTGCGATCTGGCACAGTGTTCCGTGGCCGGATGAGACGTTCCCGCTCGATTGGATTCGCGACGCCGCCGGGCCGAACACAACGCTCGTTGCCGTGGTCTCGCCGAACAATCCGACGGGCCTGTCGGCTTCGGAGTCCGAACTTGTTGACCTGGCCCGCTCGCTTCCGAACGCGATCCTTCTCGTCGACCTGGCGTATGTTGAATTCGCCGATGACGACCCGACGCCGGCGCTGCTCAACGAGCCGAACATCGTCATTGTGCGCACGTTTTCGAAAGCGTACGGTCTGGCGGGACTTCGGGTCGGCTGGTGCGCGGGACCGGCGCCGGTCATTGACACATTGCGCGCCGCCGGCGGGCCGTTTCCCGTAACCGGGCCGTCGCTGGCGGTGGCAGAACAGGCGTGGCGGAATCGCCAGCGGCTGCTGCCCCCTGTTCTCGAACGTGTTCGCGCCGCCCGCGCGAGGTTGACATCGCTGCTCACCGATGCCGGCGTCCAGGTGCTGCCGAGCCAGGCGAACTTCGTCTTCGCCCGCTTCGACAACGCTGACGAAGTTCGCTCGCAACTCGCTGACAACGGCATCGCCGTTCGCGGCTTTCCCGGCCACCGTGACCTCAGCGATGCGCTGCGCATCACCTGCCCGACGGAGCCGGCCGACATCGACCGCCTGCTGAGCGAACTCAGTGGCGCTCTTCGTCACGCCGCCTCCCGCTCCGAAACCAACCCGCTTCCTTCAGAGGATGACCTTTTATGACTGAGAACAGGGGACAACCAGCCGATCAGCCGCGCTGCGCTGAACAGTCGCGGCGAACGCGTGAGACCGACCTTCGCGTGACGCTGAACATCGACGGCACGGGACAGGCCGACATCAACACGGGCATTGGATTTCTCGACCATCTCCTGACGGCGCTGGCGCATCACGCGCGGTTCGACCTGACGCTCGCCGGCACGGGCGACCTGGAGATCGACGACCATCACACGGCTGAAGACGCGGCGCTGCTGATCGGCAGCGTTCTCAATGAGGCGCTCGATGATCGGCGCAGCATTGAACGGTTCGGCTCCGCGCACGCGCCGCTTGATGAATCGCTCGCACGGGCCGTGGTGGACCTGTCCGGCCGGCCGTGCGCAGTGGTCAACCTCGGCCTGACGCGCGAACGAATCGGTTCGCTGGCGACGGAGAACATCACGCATGCGCTCCAGTCGATCGCCATGGCCAGCCGGACGGCTATTCACGTCGATGTGCTTCGGGGCGAGAACGACCACCACCGCGCCGAAGCGGCGTTCAAGGCGCTCGCCCTCGCCCTGCGGCAGGCGGTTCAGCGCAACGACACCGGCCGGGTCGCCAGTACGAAAGGATCGCTGTCATGACCAGCCGCCAACCGGTCCTCATCGTGCGGACGGGGACGGCGAACATCGCGTCGGTGCACGCTGCATTGCGGCGGCTGAACGTTGACGCGCGGTGCGCGGAATCGCCGGATGAACTCGATCGAGCACAGGCCGTCGTCCTGCCGGGCGTAGGAACCCTTGCCGCGGCAATGAACGAAATCGGCCGGCAGAACCTGATCGAGCCGCTGCAAACGCGGCTGCGCGACGGGCGGCCGACGCTGGCGATCTGCCTCGGCTTTCAGATGCTCTTTGAAGGCAGCGATGAGTCGCCAGACGTGGCGGGACTTGGCGTTATCGAAGGCCGCATCACGCCGCTGCCGCCCGGCGTCCGCTCGCCGCACATCGGCTGGAACGATGTCACGTTCGATGACGGATGGCCCGAAGCAACGCCCGGCAAGGCGTACTTCGCGCACTCATACCGCGCAGAACGCGTCCCTCCCGAATGGCAGGTGGCGCACACCGAGCACGGCGGCCGTTTCATCTCCGCCGTCCGGCGCAGCGCGGTGACGGGGTTCCAGTTCCACCCGGAACTGTCCGGCTCATGGGGCCGGGCGATGATCGCGCGGTGGCTCGCGAAGGCAGGAGTCATCGAGCGCGATGACACTCGATCAACGGAGAAACACGCATGCTGACCACGCGACTGATCCCGTGCCTTGACGTGCGCGATGGCCGGGTCGTCAAGGGCGTCCGGTTCGCCGGCCTGCGCGACGCGGGTGACCCGGCGGAACTCGCCGCCCGTTACGAACAAGAAGGCGCCGATGAACTCGTCGTGCTCGACGTCGCCGCCACGCCGCAGAAACGAGGCACGCAACTTGAAACGGTGCGGCAGGTGCGGGCGATGCTGTCGATTCCGCTGACGGTCGGCGGCGGCGTGCGCGACATGGACTCGGCCGCCGCACTGCTCGACGCCGGGGCCGACAAGGTGGCGGTGAACTCCGCGGCCGTACGCCGCCCCGACCTGCTCGATGAACTTTCCGAACGATTCGGCGCGCAATGCACCGTCCTGGCCATCGACGCCGCCCGCGCTCAACAGACGGACTCTCACCCGCTGCGCTGGAACGTGCTGATCGAATCCGGAGCAACATCCGCGCAGCGCGATGCCGTTGACTGGGCGGTCGAGGCCGGTTCGCGCGGCGCGGGCGAGATTCTGCTGACAAGCTGGGATCGCGACGGAACCGGCGAGGGGTACGACCTTGACCTCATCGCCGCGGTGCGCAGCGCGGTATCGATGCCGATCATCGCCTCGGGCGGTGCCGCCGGGCCGGAACACCTCGTCGAAGCGGTGCGGGCCGGCGCTGATGCCGTCCTCGCCGCGTCCATCTTTCACGATCGCGCCTGGTCGGTGCGCGATGTCAAACACGCCATGCACAACGAAAACCTGGAGGTGCGACTGTGATCGTTCCATCAATTGACCTGATGGACGGGGAGGCGGTGCAGCTTGTCGAGGGACGGGAACCGGCATTGAACGCGGGTGATCCGCGGCCGATCGCGGATCGATTCGCGCTCGCCGGGCCAGTTGCGGTGATTGATCTTGATGCGGCCATGGGCAACGGATCGAACGAAGCGGTCATCCGCGACCTCGTCCGCCGTGCTCCGTGCCGTGTCGGCGGAGGCATTCGAACGGTCGATCGGGCCAGGCAGTGGCTCGACGCCGGCGCGGAACAGGTCATTCTCGGCACGGCCGCGACACCGGACGTCCTGCGCCAGTTGCCGCGCGAACGTGTCATCGCTGCGCTCGACGCGAGGGACGGCGAGATCATGGTCGAGGGCTGGAAAACGCCGACGGGCCGGCGACTCAACGATCAGATCGAACAGCTTCGCCCGTACGTCGGCGGGTTCCTCATCACGTTCATTGAACGCGAAGGCCGGCTTGGCGGAATCGACCTCGACGCGATCCGCCCGCTCGTCGAACAGGCCGGCGACGCGCACGTGACGGTGGCCGGCGGCGTCACCACTCCCGAAGATATTGCCGCTCTTGATTCGCTCGGCGCAGACGGGCAGGTCGGCATGGCGCTGTATACCAACCGGCTCAACCTCGCCGACGCCATCACCGCCCCGATGACCGGCGACCGGTCGGACGGGCTCTGGCCGACCGTCGTGGCCGATGAACATGGCGTCGCGCTTGGAATGTGTTACTCCAATGCCGAAAGTGTGCGAAAGGCAGTCGAGACGCAGCGCGGCGTGTACTGGTCGCGCAGCCGCGGCCTGTGGGAGAAGGGCGCGACCAGCGGGGCGGGACAGGAACTGGTCCGCATCGATCTCGACTGCGACCGGGATTGCCTGCGCTTCACGGTCCGGCAGAACGACCCCGGCTTCTGTCACGAAGGCACGCGAACCTGCTGGGGCGAAGCGGCCGGGATCGGTGCGCTCTGCCGGACCATCGCACGCCGCTGCGTCGACCCGCCGGCCGGCTCGTACACCGCGCGACTGCTTAATGAACCCGATCTCCTCGCGGCGAAACTGCGTGAAGAAGCCGATGAACTCGCCCGGGCGGCCGACCCGTCGAGTGTCGTCCACGAAGCGGCGGACGTGCTGTACTTCACGATGACCGCGATGGCGAAGGCCGGCGTGCGGCTTGAGGACGTCGAACGTGAACTCGACCACCGCGCCGGCCGCATCACCCGCCGACCGGGTCACGCCAAGGTCGCGTTGCCGGATGAGGAGTCCTCGACACCATGACGCCGCCCCTGCGAACCATCAACCCTGCCGATGTCCCGTTGGATCGACATGATCCGATCGATGACGCCACGCTCGAACAGGCCAACCGCATCGTGCGCGATGTCGAGCAGCGCGGCGAGCCGGCGGTTCGCGAGTACGCTGAGCGGTTCGGCGACACGTCGGCGGAGTACAACCTGTTCATCCCGCCTGAGGCGTTGCGTGCCGCCCTGTCCGCGGTTGATCCGGGGACGCGGTCGCTGCTCGAACGCGTCGCGGAGCGCATTCGAACCTTCGCGGAAGCACAGAGGTCATCGTTGCGTGACATGGAGATTGAAGTGCCGGGCGGGCGGGCCGGCCACCGCTTCACCCCGGTCGACACCGCGGGGTGTTATGCGCCGGGCGGACGGTACGCGCTGCCCTCGTCCGTGCTGATGACCGCGATCCCGGCCCGCGTCGCCGGCGTGTCAAGCGTCTGGCTCGCCTCTCCACGACCGAGTTCGGTGACGCTTGCGGCAGCAGCCATCGCCGGTGTAGACGGCGTGCTCTCAGCCGGCGGGGCGCATGGCATCGCAGCGCTGGCGGCCGGCGTCGGCGACGTGCCGTCGTGCGATGTGGTCGTCGGGCCGGGCAACCGGTGGGTGACCGCAGCGAAATCCATCGTTTCGCAGCGGATCGGCATCGACATGCTCGCCGGGCCGTCGGAACTGCTCGTCCTCGCTGACGACGACGCTGACGCCGGGATCATCGCGGCCGATCTTCTCGCCCAGGCCGAGCACGATCCCGATGCGCTGCCAATGCTCGTGTCGACCAGCCGGCCGCTGATCGACCGGGTGAATAGCGCCATCGCAGAACAGCTCGCCTCCCTGCGCACAGCAAACGTCGCCGCCGAGGCCCTGCGCAACGGATTCGCCGTTCATGCTTCCGACGTCGACGCCGGGGTTGATCTCTGCAATCGCCTCGCCGCCGAGCATCTGCAGGTCATCGGCCCGACCGTCGAAGCCGCCGTGGACCGTCTTCGGCAGTACGGCGCCATCTTCATCGGCCGGGATTCGGCGGAAGTGTTCGGCGATTACGGCATCGGGCCGAACCACACGCTGCCGACCGGCGGCCGGGCGCGGCAG
>SLJD01000394.1 GCA_007135295.1 Phycisphaerales bacterium | reverse complement strand
CTTCGAAAAGTTCGTCGATCTCGTCCGACAGGGCGGCGTCGCCGACCGTGATCGTCATCGCGCCGAGCGGATTGATCTCCGCGAGCAGCGGGGCGGCGGTGGTGGCGAGGGTGATGCCCTGATTGCGGGAATCGGCGTCGGAGAGCAATGCTTCGATCAGCGCGGTCAGTGTGTGAAGATCACCCGGGCCGCACAGCAGCGGGTCGCGGGTGTTGAGTTCGACGGTGGCGGCCGCGTCGATCTCCTGCCAGTCCTCGTTGTCGGCGAGACTGAACGCGACGGCGTCGAAGACGCTGCGCCACTTGCCGACGGGAATCAGCAGGATCTGGCTGAGGTGCAGCTTGTGGATGATCTGCTCGACCAGGCCGGGCAAGCGCTGCTGATCGACGATGATGACGCGCCCGTCGTCATCCGGGGCGGCGTCTTCGCTGCAGGCCAGGTGCAGCCGGACGGTTTCTTCGTGACCACCCATCTTCAGGATGAGATGGTCATCGTCGGACTGCTCGGCCCGGCTGACGCCATGGTCTTCGAGCGCTTCCATTACTTCCTGGTAGCTGACAAACTCCACCGACAGATCTCCATAACGGGTCGGGTTCACCATCAGACAGGACAATCCCCCGCGGCGCACTGTACCGCAGATACGGGCAATGTAACACGGCCGGGCGCCGGTTTGTCACCCCGATCGGCAAATCGTCGGCCGGCCGTGAACCGGTGGGATCCGAGGCCGGGAGGGCGAATGAACACATGCGGCCCGGGTCCGGTAGAATAGTGTTCATAGCGAGGCCCATGATGCGAACAGTTCTTTTCGTCTGCACCGGCAACACGTGTCGCAGCCCGATGGCCGAGGCGATCGCCCGCCACAGTCTGCGCCAGCCCGACGGATCGCTCAATCCGGACGTTCTGGTGGTGTCCGCCGGCCTGCACGCCGGCCAGGGCGTCCCGGTCACCCCCGAGACGATCACCGCCCTCGAAGCGCGCGGCATCGAGCACCGCGGCACGTCCAAGTCGGTCACGGCCGAGATGATCCGTAAGGCCGACGCTGTTTTTACCATGACCGATCAGCACGTCGAAGGCGCCCGCGAACTGGTCGCCGACGATCCGGCCCAGCACGCCAAGATCTCGCGCCTGGATCCGGAAGGTGACATCGAAGACCCGATCGGCATGGGGCAGGAGTCCTACGATGCGGTCGCCGATCGCATGCTGGAAGTCATCCCCCGGCGTCTTGAGGAGTTGCTTGCGAAATGAAAATCGCAGTCGGAGCAGACCACCGCGGCGCTGAAGCCGCCCGCGAACTGATCTCGCACCTCAACGCCGCCGGCCACGAGGTGACGACGTTTGGCCAGTGCGACGGGAACTCCTGCGATTACCCGGATCTCGCCTACGAGGTCGCCATCGCCGTCCGCGACGCGGCAGCGGATCGCGGCGTGCTCGTCTGCGGGACGGGGATCGGCATGTGCATCGCCGCCAACAAGATCCAATCGGTCCGCGCCGCCCTCGTTCACGACCAGTTCACCGCCGAGGCCAGCCGCCGGCACAATGACGCGAACATCTTGTGCATGTCCGGCGACATGATGGCCCGTGATGAGATCATCCGAATCGTCGATGCCTGGCTCGCCACCGAGTTCGAAGGCGGCCGACACCAGCGGCGCGTCAACAAGATCGCGGCGATCGAGAACGGATCGCACCCCGCTGACGGCGATGACACCGACCCCGCACCAGCGGACAACCCCGAGCGCGCCACGGCGTAACCAGTCACCCCACCGACGACTTGAATGATCGCGCCCGCGGGCATGGCGTTCAATGTGTGCGTCCGGTGCGCGCCTGGTTCTGTTTCATCGCGCATCATCCACGGGGCTGGTCGGCCGAGCCGTACGCCCGGACGAAACGCTCGATGACCTGCGTGCTGCCGAGGCCGGGCCGCTCGGCGAGGACTTCGACGCGCCCGCCGTACTGCTCGACGATCTCCCGGCCGACGACCTGGTCGATCGAATAGTCGCCGCCCTTGACGAGGATGTCCGGCTTGAGCGCTTTGAGCAGCGGCTCGGGCGTCGGCTCGGTGAAAACGGTGACGTAATCGATGAACGGCAGAGCGGAGAGGAACTCCAGCCGCTCCTGCTCGGTGTAGACCGGCCGGCCTTCGCCCTTGAGGGCCCGGACCTGCTCGTCAGCGTTGATCGCAATGACGAGCACATCGCCGAGCTGCCGGGCCTGTTGCAGGTATTCGAGGTGGCCGGCGTGGATGACGTCAAAGCACCCGTTCGTGAAGACGATGGTCTGCCCGGCGTCGCGGTGGACCGCAAGTTCGACGCGCAATTCATCAAGGGCGCGGTGCTTGCCGTTGACGTTGCGCGACAGGGCCAGAATCTCGCGGCGGACGGCGTTGAAGGCGATCGGCTGCACGCCGAAGATCTCGACTTCCAGGCCGGCGGCGGCGTTGGCGAAGCGGGCCGCGTCGAGCCAGTCAAACCCGTTCGCCCGCGCCCCGGCGAGGGCGGCGAGGACGACATCGCCGGCCCCGCTCACGTCGTACACGTTCCGTGCGACGGTCGGCACGAGCGTTGATTCGCCGTTGCGCACTTCCAGCCACGCCCCATGCCGGTCGAGCGTCAGCACCACCGCATCGAGTTCCAGGTCCTCGAGCAGGCGCCGGCCGAGGCCGGCCCGGCGGATCGCTTCCGGATCGGCTGGCGTCGGCATATCGGTGGCCTGTTCCGCCTCGGAGCGGTTGGGCGTGATCGCGGTCGCGCCGCGGTACTTCGAGTAATCGTCAAT
>SLJD01000325.1 GCA_007135295.1 Phycisphaerales bacterium | reverse complement strand
TGATTAACGAGTTCGAGAAGCAGACCGGTATCCGTGTCGAGGTCAAGTACGCTCAGACAGGCCCGCTTGCGACGCTGATCGATCAGGAAGGCCGGCGAAGCCCGGCGGATATCTTTTTCGCACAGGATCCCGGCGGCCTCGGGCTGCTTGCCGAACGTGGCCGGCTGCAGCCGATTCCCGTTGAACTGCTTGAGAAAGTCCCCGCCCAGTACCGCGATCCGCAGGGGCGGTGGATTGGCGTGACGGGACGGGCGCGGACGGTTTCCTATTCCACCGATCGCGTCAGCACCGGCGAGTTGCCTGATTCGCTGCTTGACCTGACCGATGACCGCTGGGCCGGCCGGGTCGGCTGGGCGCCGACCAACGCGTCGTTCCAGGCTGCGGTGACGGCGATGCGGCATGAACTCGGCGAAGAGCGGACCGAGCAGTGGCTGCGCGACATGATGGACAACGGCGTTCGTGTGTACCCGCGCAACACTCCAATCATTCAGGCCCTCGCTGACAGCGAGATCGACGTCGGGCTGACCAACCACTACTACCTGTACCGGTTCATTGAGCAGCACGGTTCGGACTTCCCCGTTGCGAACCACACGCCCGCCGGGCAGGACGGTGAGGGTGATCTCGGCGGCGCGATGCTCATCGCGGGCGCTTCGATCGTTGAAACCACCCGGCGGCCCGAGACGGCGGCCCGCTTCATCGAGTTCCTGCTCAGCGACGACGCGCAGCAGTACTTCGCCGAGGAGACGTACGAGTACCCTCTCGTTGAAGGCCAGTCCGCGCATGAAGAGGTTCCGGCCCTCGATGACCTGTCGTTGTCGGATGTGAACTTCAACCGGCTGGCGGATCTCGAAGAGACCATTGCACTGCTGCGGCGCGTCGGCGCGCTGCAGTAACCCGCCGTGGCGGCGATCAGCCGAGCACTCGTCATCTTTTCCGCGGCGGCGGTCACCGCCCTCGCTCTCGCTGCGCCGGTCTTCCTGCTCGGGCAGGTCATCGGGCAGTGGTCGTTCGCCGAGCGTGTGCTGACCGAGCCGGCGACGTGGCGGTTTCTGCGATCGTCGGTGCTGCTCGGCGTGACGGTCGGCCTGACGACGATGCTCATCGGTCTCGCGGCGGCGTGGCTGACGGTGCGGCTGGATCTGCCGCGGCCGTGGCGCCTCGCGCTGACGGTGCTTCTGTGCATGCCGCTGATCATGCCGAGTTACGTCGCGGCGTTCGGGCTGATCGTCGCGACGGGGCCGAACGGCCTGCTCGGGCCGTTGCTGCCCGAGGGGTTCATTCTGCGGGACTTCCCGTTTCTGGCGGCCTGGCTCGTGCTGAGCAGTTGCACGTACCCGTACGCGTTTCTCGCGGCCCGGGCGGCGCTGTTGCGGCAGTGCGGGAGTCTGGAAGACGCCGCGGTCGGGCTCGGGGCGTCTCGGGCGAAGGCGTTCTTCCGCATCACCGTGCCGCGCATTGTGCCCTCGCTGACGTGGGGCGGGCTGTTGTCGGGGCTGTACTGTCTGGCGGACTTCGGGGCGGTGTCGATGATCGGCTACGAGACCATGACCTGGGCGATCTACAACCGGTACACCAGCGCGCTGGCGGTCGAAGAAGCGCGTGTGCTCGCGCTGATCCTCGCGGTCGTGGCGGTGGTCGTGATCCTCATCATGCGGCGGGTGCGGCCGGTGCCGCCGTCAACGAGCAGCGCGACGCTTCAGCCGCAGACGCCGGTGCGTCGGCATCCGCTGGCGATCGTGCCGCTGGCGCTCGTACTCGCGGCGGTGGTGTGCGGCGCATTTCTGCCGCTCGCCTCAGCGGTGCAGTTGACGGCCGGGGGCGGAAGCGGCGACGTCGTGTGGGTGCGCACGTTTGCTGAAGCGACGAGTACGCTTGTGCTGGCGGTGCTCGCGGCGGTGCTTGTCGTCGTACTGACGTTTCCGCTGACGAGTCTGGAATTCGGCCGGGACCGGCTGGCGGCGCGGTGGTTCGCGCCGTTGACGATGATCGGTTTCGCCCTGCCGGGCCTCGTCGTGGCAGTCGCGGCGGTGGGGATCGCACTGCTGATCGATCAGGGCATCGAATGGGTTTTCCGCCTCGAACCGGGACGGTTCCTGTACCAGTCGTCGGCGCTGCTGCTGTTCGCGTACGCGGCGATGTTCCTGCCGGAAGCCGTCGGGCCGATGCAGGCGGCGTCGAACCACGTCCACCCGGAACAGGTCGATGCCGGGCGGCAACTCGACGGCCGGCCGTGGCGGGTCTGGCGACGCGTGCTGCTGCCGCAGCTCACGCCGGGCATCGTCGCCGGGGCGGCACTGGTGTTCGTGACGACGGCGAAGGAACTGCCCGCGACGCTGCTGCTGGCGCCGCCGAACGTCGAGACGCTGGCGACGAGCATCTGGTCGAACATGCAGGAAGCCGAACTTGTCCACGCTGCACACGGCGCGTTGTGGCTGGTGGCGATCTGCGCAGCCGGTCTGCTGGTCGTCTTCCGCATGGAGCGCCGCGGCCATCTGACCGCGGAGTGACGGCGGCGCAATCATCCGATCCGGAAGTCAGTCGATCGGGGCTGATGGATGATCTGACCACGTCACGCCCGCGCCGCGATTCGATCGAAGGCGGGGCGAGTGTTCCCGGGTGAATTGTCTCGGAGGTCGTGGCCGACGCGCGGTCGGAGAGGGGCCGCCGGTCAGGTCGTCGTGCTCTGCTCGCCGGACTGGGCTGACTGGGCGGGCGGGCTGACTTCTTCCTTGGAGCGGGCGGCCTGTTCGGCGGCGGAGGCCTGATCAGGCAGGGGGCGGTTGTTGCCGTTCGACG
>SLJD01000127.1 GCA_007135295.1 Phycisphaerales bacterium | reverse complement strand
CGATCGGCGCCACCCTGCGATTACGACAGAGCAATCGCGGCAGTACGACCGTGCAAGCAATAAAAGCGACCCGGTTGCAAAATGCGGCGCAATCGCAATGCTATGCTTGTATCGGTCTGTCACTGGGCACCTGACTCTGGGAAGGAGTAGTGGTCAATGGAACTTGCCCTCATCATCGTGCTGATCCTGGTGGTGCTCGGCGTCGTCGGATACGTCATCGGGTTGTACAACGGCCTGCAGCGCAAACGCATCGCCGCCAAACAGGCGTGGTCGGACATCGACGTCCAGCTCAAGCGCCGCCATGATCTCATCCCGAACCTCGTCAACACGGTCAAGGGGTATGCGAGCCATGAGCGGGAGACGCTGGAGAGCGTGATCGAGGCCCGCAACCAGGCGGCCAATGCCGGCGATTCCGTCGCCCAGCAGGCCGAGAAGGAGAACATGCTCACGCAGACGCTGGGCAAGCTCTTCGCCCTTGCCGAGGCGTACCCCGACCTCAAGGCGAACCAGAACTTCATGCAGCTTCAGGAAGAGCTGACCAGCACGGAGAACAAGATCGGCTTCGCCCGTCAGCACTACAACCGGTCGGTCGGCCAGTTCAACGAATCGACCAAGGTGTTCCCGAGCAACATCGTCGCGAACATGTTCAACTTCACGCGCATGGAATTCTTTGAGATCGAGGATCCGAGCCACCGCGAAACGCCGCAGGTGCAGTTCTGACCGGACGGCCTGTGCCCACCTCCTGCCCCGCTGTGCAGAAATGCTTCGCTTATGAGCACCCATGATCGAAGGCCCGGGCCGACGCCCCGGCCCGGCGCCGCTTCCGGGTCGAGTTCCGGGGCCGGGACCGGGGCCGGGGCGGTCCACACCGAGAACTCACGCTTCCGCGCCCTGCCGGCCAACGTCACCTTCTACGACCTGATCCGCCGCAACAAGCGCAAGAGCGTCTTCCTCGTCGGCCTGATGATCGTCCTGCTGACGGTTTTCGGTGCGGCGATCGGCGGCCTGCTTGGCGCGATGGCCGGGCCGGCTGATACGACGCCGGGGTTCACGGCCGACAGGCCGGGCGTGGCCGATCAACTCTTCCCGTCATTGATTCTCGGCGGCGGCGTTGCGCTGGTGCTGGCGGCGATCGGGGCGGTCTGGAGCTGGTACGGCGGGTCGAACGCCATCCTGCGCATGTCCGGCGCCCGCCCGCTTGAAAAGCGCGACGACCCGCAGCTCTTCAACGTCGTCGAGGAACTGGCGATCGCCGCCGGCGTGCCGATGCCCGCGGTGTATCTCATCGACGACGATGCGCTCAATGCCTTCGCGACCGGGCGCGACCCCGAGCACGGGGCGGTGGCGATCACGCGCGGGCTGCGGGAGAAACTCAGCCGCGATGAACTCGCCGGCGTGATGGCCCACGAGATCGCCCACATCCGAAATTACGACATCCGCCTGATGGTCCTCGTCGCCACCATGGTCGGGCTGATCGTCTTCGCCGCGGATGCATTTCGACGGATGATGTTTTACGGCATGATGATGGGCGGGGGCCGGCGCGGCGGAGGAGGAGGCAAGGGCGGCGGGCCGCTCGTGCTCGTGCTGCTGCTGGTCGTGCTGATCCTGTCGATCGTCGCGCCGATTCTCGCGCTGCTGATCCGCTTCGCCATCAGCCGTCAGCGGGAGTTTCTGGCCGACGCCAGCGCGGTGGAGATCACGAGGTACCCGCCGGGCATGATCGGGGCGCTTGAGAAACTCAAGGGCTGTCGCCAGTCGCTTGAAGGCGCGAACCGCGCCACGGCCCACATGTTCATCATCAATCCGCTCAAGAACGCGAAGAAGGGTCACAGCATGTCCAGCGTGTTCCGCACGCACCCGTCGATCGATGACCGCATCGCCCGGCTCCGGGCCCTGATGAGTCGGTGACCGCGGGATTCCACCGGCTGGTGGACAATCAAGCGCCTGCCATGCGAAGATACCCTTAATGGCCCGTGACCGCGTCATCTCCCCCGTCGAACAGCCCGAAGACGACCCGGCCGGGGGGATTGTCCGCCTGCGGCCGACGCGGCTTGATGAGTTCATCGGCCAGCCCGAGCTGAAAGAGAAACTCTCCATCGCCATCGAGGCCGCCCGCCAGCGTCGGGACCCGATGGAGCATGTGCTCCTGCACGGCCCGCCGGGGCTCGGCAAGACGACGCTCGCCCATCTCGTCGCGGAGTCGATGGGCGCTCAACTGCACATCACCTCCGGGCCGGCCCTGACGAAAGCTGGCGATCTCGTCGGCACGCTGACCCGCATGCAGGCGAACGACGTGCTCTTCATTGACGAAATCCACCGCCTGCCCGCGGCGGTCGAAGAGTACATCTATCCGGCGATGGAGGATTACAAGATCGACTTCACGCTCGACAGCGGGATGCACGCCCGGGTCGTGACGTACCAGCTCCAGCCGTTCACCATGATCGGCGCCACCACCCGGGCGGGCCTGCTGTCCGGGCCGCTCCGCAGCCGTTTCGGCATCAGCCACCATCTGCAGTTTTATGGCGAGGACGACCTGCTGACCATCCTGCGACGAAGCGCGGGGCTGCTCGGCCTGGCGCAGGTGGATGAGAGTGCCATGCGGCGGATTGCTGATCGAAGTCGCGGCACCCCGCGCGTGGCGAACCGCCTGCTTCGCCGGGTGCGTGATTTCGCGCAGGTGCGCCATGGCGGGCGTGTTGACGAGGCGGTCATCGGTGAAGCGCTGTCACTTGAAGGCATTGACGATCTCGGGCTCGACCAGCTTGACCGCTCGTACATGAGCACCCTGGCGAAGGTCT
>SLJD01000233.1 GCA_007135295.1 Phycisphaerales bacterium | reverse complement strand
GTCGAGCTTGGTGAGGATCACGCCGTCCACCGCCAGCCGCCCGTGAAACTCCTTGGCGGAATTTACCGCGTCCTGGCCGACCATCGAGTCGACGACGAGGAAGATCTGGTGCGGGTTGACCGAGCGCTTGACGCCTTCGAGCTCGGCCATGAGGTCATCGTCGATGTGCAGCCGGCCGGCCGTGTCGAGGATGAGCACATCGACCTTTTCCTGCCGCGCCGCCTTGAGCGCGCGCTGGCAGACGCCGACGGCGACGCCGGTCGCCTGGCCGTACTCGGCGCATTTCTCCGGCTCGCCGTAAAAGTGCACAGCCGCGTTGCCCTTGCCGTTCTCCTGCACACCTTCCGCGACGGTGCGGAGCTGTTCGACCGCCGCCGGCCGCTGCAGGTCCGCCGCCGCGAGCATGACGTTCTTGCCGCGCCGCTTGAGGTACCCCGCGAGCTTGCCGCATGTCGTCGTCTTGCCCGAGCCCTGCAGGCCGCACATCATTACGACGGTGGGCGGCGGGTCGACGAGCATGATCGGTGTCTGCTCGCCGTCCTCTTCCGGCGACATGAGCGATTCGAGCCGCTTGTGGACGATGCCGATCATTTCCTGACCAGGCTTGAGCGACTTGGTCACTTCCTGGCCGACGGCATCCTGGACGACGTCATCGCAGAACTGCTTGACGACGTCGATGTGAACGTCGGCTTCGAGCAGCGCGGTGCGGACCTCGCGCATCGCGTCGCGCACGTTCTCTTCGGTGATCCGTCCCCGGCCGGAGAGATTGCGAAACGCCCCGGAGAATCGTTCTGAAAGACTTTCAAACATATTGCATCTGACCTTCGCAGAGCGTCACGAGGCCGTCCCGCCATGAACGTGACGGCAAAACAACAGCGACTGAGACGTTTGGAAGATCAGGGCCGTGACCGCAGCCGGGCGGATCATAGCATCGCGCCCCGCCCGAACCAATTCCGCCAGGCCCCGCGAGTACCGGGGTGATGGGGCGAACTCTTCCATATAGGCGCAGTGCGAACTCCCGCCGCGGGCTGGCGGTGAATCCTCTACACTGCGACCACCATGGCCCGGCGGCGGATCGTCTACATGTGTCAGCAGTGCGGCTCGGTCCACAGCCGGTGGATGGGCAAATGCCCCGACTGCGGCGGGTGGGACACGCTTGAGAAGATGCACGAACCCGCGGCCGAGCCGGCGTCCGGCGACGATCGGCACAGCGGCCTCGTCTCCGCATGGGCTGAGGCCGACGGCCAGTCCGTCGAACTTGAAGCACCCATTGCCCGGCCACTGACCGAGATCGAAGCGGCGGAAATCGAGCGGCTGCCCACCGGCATGAGCGAGTTTGATCGCGTCCTCGGCGGGGGCGTGGTGCCGGGGTCCGTGGCGATGTTCGGCGGGGATCCGGGAATCGGCAAGTCCACGATCCTGCTCCAGGTTGCCGGCCGCCTCGTCACGAACCGCCACCGCGTCCTGTATGTCACCAGCGAAGAGTCCGCCTACCAGACCCGGCTGCGGGCGGAACGCATCCTCACGGAAGACGGTGTCGCTCCTTCGAGTGCGGCGGATGCGTCAGCGGCTGATCTTGACGATCTGTATGTGCTCGCGGACACGAACCTCGCCCGCGTCATCGAGCAGGCCCGGCAGACCCGCCCGGCGGTGCTCGTCATCGACTCGATTCAGATGATCTACAAGCCGGACCTCGACGCCGCCCCGGGGTCGGTCACCCAGCTCCGCCGGTGCTGCACGGAACTGGTGTATCTCGCCAAGCGGACCGGCATGGCGGTGCTGCTCGTCGGGCACGTCACGAAGGAAGGCCAGCTCGCCGGGCCGAAACTCCTTGAGCATCTCGTCGACGTCGTGCTGTCCTTCGAAGGCGATCAACACCACGCGCACCGGCTGATCCGCGGCATCAAGAACCGCTACGGCGCGACGTACGAGGTCGGCCTGTTCGAAATGACCGGTGCCGGCCTCGCCGAAGTGCGCGAGCACGGCCTGCCCGCCGCCGGGGCGGAACCGCGGCCTGGATCGGTCGTCTGCCCGGCGGTGCTCGGTTCGCGGTGCCTGCTGCTCGAGGTGCAGGCGCTGACGGCGACGGGGCTCATCGGCTCTGCCAAGCGGCGGGCGTCGGGGCTCGATTCGAACCGCCTCGCCATGCTCATCGCGGTGTTGGAGAAGCACGGCGGGCTGCGCCTGGCTGATCAGGATGTCTTTATTTCAGCGGTCGGGGGGCTGAAGGTCGTCGAGCCGGCGACGGACCTGGCGGTGTGCCTTGCCATCGCCGGGGCGCACTTCCGCCGCACGCTCCCGGCCGGGACGGCGGTGGTCGGCGAGGTGGGCCTCGGCGGGGAGATCCGGCCAAGCCGGCAGATCGAGCATCGCCTGCGCGAAGCGGCCCGGCTCGGCTGCACACAGGTCGTGACGGCTGAGGGCATTGACCCTGCTGCGGCGGTGGACGGCCTGGAGATCCAGGGGGTGCGATCGATCAGCGAGGCGATTGAACGGCTCGACACGCCGAGCAACCGTCCGCCGCAGCCGGTTCAGGCGGAGCCGGAGACGGCGTAGCCGCGTCGCTTTGCGCCGCGTCTCGTGAGCCATTTTCCGTGCCACCGGCCGTCTCTCTCACTTGTCAAGCCCGTTTATCCGGCCGGTTCTGCGTGGTCTGAGAACCGTTCGCGGGGCGACTACGCAGCGGGCGAGTGTTGTTCCCGGAAGTTCCGCTCGGCCGGATTCGAGTCATGACAGTCGTTCCGGGTGTTCCGGTCAGAGGTTTGCAGAGACTATCACAGAAATTTTTTGACCTCTTTC
>SLJD01000119.1 GCA_007135295.1 Phycisphaerales bacterium | reverse complement strand
GTCGACGTATTTCGACAGCACGCGCGGGTTGCCGGCCCAGTCAATCCCGCCGACAACCAGCCGTCCGCCGTTGTGGACGAGTTCCGTCGCCTCGTTCCGCAGCACCATCATGCCGGCCTTCTCAGCCATGCGGGACAGTTCGTTCGGGCAGTGCAATTCGTCGTGATTACCGAGCACCAGCGCGCTGCCCATCGGCGCCTTGATCTGGCCCATCGCGTCGAGCAGCGGCTGGGCCATCGTGTGGTGCAGGTCGACGACATCGCCCGTGCAGGCGACGAGGTCCGGCTCAAGCGTGCCGATCCGGCTGACGATCTCCAGCGCCCGGTCGAGCGGCAGCAACTCGCCGAGGTGAAAGTCGCTGACGTGCGCGATGCGCATGCCTTCGAACTCAGCCGGCCAGTGCGGGTTCGTGACCTCGTACTCCCGGACGATGACATCCTGTGAGAGATGCCGCTGGCCGATAAGCCCGCCGGTCAGGCGATTCGGCCCAAGGGTAAAGAGGAAGTTGCGGATTCTGGCCCGGCGGTACTTGCCGCCGTTGCGTCCGGTGCGTGATTCGTCGTTCGACGAGCCGTTGCTCGGGCCGGCGGTCGGAGCCGCATCATTAGTCATGGCAGTGGTTTCGGAAACTGATTGGCTCGGCTGCTTGCTGGTCATGAGGTTGATCGTACTCGCTGGCGGAGCGGCATTGGCGAAAACTGCCGCACCTGTTCTGTCACAAACTTCACCGGTTTCCCAACACGCTGAGTTGCGGTATCAGATCCGGTTGATTCGGGCTTCTTCCGGTTTCCGGGATCCTTCTTCCTTCCACGGCACTCCCGGCGGTTTCCGGGGGCCTTCCACGGCCCTTGGGGGCCTCTTCCGGGACTGTGGCCGGCGTTGTCCAATCAACACAAAGCGAAGCGTTTGTGTTCCGGATCGGCGAACCGGGTTGCTCTGCCTATCGGTGTCTCATGCGCCGCACGCCTGAAACGACATCTGGTCCGAACAGGTAGTCATTGTCAACTGGTCGGCCACAACGCCGCGATACCCGACTGGTGTGTCAGTCATACGTTTCATGGATGCCGGGGGATCGCCCGCCGACTGTGAAATGTCGTTCAATCCCGGAATCCGCCCCGGTGCGGCGCACCACATGGCAGCGTAGAGAGAAATATCCGTTAAAACCGCAGCGACATGCCGAGAAACAGCCCCTGCAACCCGCCTTTGAACCGGTAACTGCCGCGGTCGACATCGAGGTCCATGAGCCGGTAACCCAACTGCACACCAGCCTGTTCCGTGATGTGCCACGTCACGCCCGAGCGGACGTGCCAGAGATACCCCGGGCTGCTGTCGAGCGACCGCCCGACACCGACGGTCGCGTGCATGTCGAGCATTTCCATCCACGGGACGTGCAGCGGCTCGGGGCGGTACGTCAATTCGAGCTTCACCCCCCCGTACACGCCGACCCACTCCCCGCCAGTATCGAGCCGGCCGTTGTCCTCATGCTCAACCCGGTGGTCAATGTCGACGTATCGCATTCCGGCAAGCGGGGAGAGCCGAAGATCAGCCACGGGCCGGCCGTCTTCGCGAATATTTTTCGTATCAACAAGCAACGGCCGCAGTGCGTAGCCGAACTCCATAAAGGCGTTGGTCATGCGGAATTCACTGCGGAAACCGTCACCATCGCGAAACTCGAGCGGCCCGAACACCGCGTTGCCCTCAAACGCCCCTGCGCCGGATGAAGAGAAGTACGACCCACCGAACATCAGGTCATATGTCTCATCGCGGCGGATGGTCAACTCAAAATTCGGAATCGCCTGACCGCCGCCGAGATCGAACGAGTCGGCGAAATCGATGCGCGGCCCGTGCGAGGCGGGGGCCATGCGCCCCTCGCCGACCAGCCGCGTGAACATCACACCGGGCGTGAAATGAACCTCGAGCGGGCGGTTGACGCGTTCGAGTGCCGGGCCGTCGACGCCGGTGGCGCCTGGTGGCGCTTCGTCCTGGCCCTCGATACGTTCAACACTGCCGGTTAGCAGCCCGGCTGACTGCGTCACCCCGGCCGGGGCAAACGTCATCAGCGCAACCAGCAGAACCGGAGCACCCCGAGGCACCCCTGGCCATCCGCCAGGTGACGGGGCTGAACGCGGCGTACCAGGTCGGACGGTCAACAGGCGAAAAATCGACTCGCAGCGGGAAATCATGCAGGCCTCAGGTCCCATTTTCCTTCACGCCGGCACCGGCCCTGTCCGGTAAACCAGGCCGTGTAGGGTACACATCGCCCCGATGGACTGCTGAGTTGACCCAGACCATCCATTCTTCCGAAGTTCACTTGATCATCCGTTGGCCGCAGTCGATATGAGTGGTGTCCATCGGCGCTGTCACGCAACGGATTGCGGGCGGCGTCGCGGCTGATCGGCCAGCGTGCTTGGAGCGCGCCGCGTCGGCGACCAGCCCCTGCCCGCTGCAGGAGGTCCACCATGGGAAAGTGCCAAGCCATCCACTGCGCGATCGTCCTCGCCGGCGCCATCTTCGCGTCGGCCGGTTGTCAGATGCCCTCAGCCGATCCGCCGCTTGCCATGGAGACCGGCTGGGCGAACCACACCTGCCCGGTCAGCGGAATCGCCGTCACCGAGCACGATGTCGTCGACATGCACGACGGCCGGCCGATCGCTCTGGCCTGCCGCGGGTGCTACAACTTCTGGCAAACCCTCTCCGACCAGGAGAAGGACATGCTGCTCCGCCCGTCGGTCATGCGGTTCACCCACGCCCGCCAGACCGAAGAGAGTCGCGCCGCGATGACCCGCGGCTCGCGCCGGCC
>SLJD01000343.1 GCA_007135295.1 Phycisphaerales bacterium | reverse complement strand
TCGTGTGCCGTTCCGCGAAGAAGAAGCTCAGCGAATACTCCTCGCCGTGCTTGAGGCAGAACCGGCTCATGTCGGCCGTCTGCTCGATCGCCGAGTGCACGCCACCAAGGTCGATGGCACGCTTGCCGTCGACGAATACCCAGACATCATCGTCGCAGACGAACGTGAAGAATTGGTCGGCGTCCTCGTCATACGTGAACGTCGTGTGCAGTTCATAGGTGAAGTGGTAGTTGCGGTCATACCCCTCGGTATTGCCGAACAACTGGCCGTTGATCGGGAAAAATCCGCCTTTGTCAGAGTAAGTGGGATCAAGGGTGTCGTCGAAGACGTAGCGGTCGCCTTCCCGCTGCAGGGTGATCGTCAGCGGCATGGACAGGTTGACACTCATTTCGTTGTCACGGAACCACTGGTTGAACGTCTTGGCGGAGGTGATGCCGCCCGTGCCGTCCGGGCCGGCGCTGCCTTCATTGTCGCCGAGGTCCGACTCTTTGAGGTACTCGCTGTAGTCGATGGCGATGGGCAGGCCTGCCTCGAATGCGAAATCGCCTTCTGCCGGCTCGGTGGTCAACCCCAACATGGACGCCGGCGTACCAGAAGAGCCTTGACCGCCCTTGGCGACGATCGTCGCGCTGTCCGTGATGTCGCCGAGCCACTGCCCTTCGACGCGGACCGTGAAGTCGCCGGACTTGAAATTGCCGGGAAGGTCCCATTTGATGCCGTCCACGTCGTAATGCGGATGGTCCTTGCTGATCGGTTCCCAGTCGCTGGACGGCTTCACCCCGCTGTCCATGATCGTATGAACGTCGTGGTCGAGCACAATGATGAAGTGGCTCAGGCCCGAGCCGGTCTCAAGTTCCTTGACGTTGTACGTCCATGAACTCGACCCGTCATCGTGGAACTCGACATCCTTGAAGCAGACTTCATACGCCTCGACGTTGAAGTTGTCCTCGACGATCACGCACTGCGTGTAGGACAGTTGGTCCGGGCAGTCGCAGCGGAACTCCGCATTGTACAGGTGCGGGGCGATCGGCATGCCTTCCGCGTTCTCCCAGTCCTGGTCGACACGGAACCCCTGCCCGGTGAACACGGGTTTGCTGTCCGGGCCGATGAGCGGGGCGATGTTTCCGGCGTAGTGGCCGAACCCGCCGCTTGGCTCGTTTTCCATGTCCGGATGACTTTCCTTGAAATCACGGACCGTGCCGGTCAGTTCAATGGAATCCGGCAAAACGGTGTCATCTTCGGCAGCCAGGACGGCTGTGGCGGGCAGCAGCAACGTTGCGCCGATGCCCAGCGCCGTGCCTCGTGCCAGAGGGCAATGTCGTGTGCTTGCGGTCATGGTTCTCTCTCCTCTCGCAACACCCAGCCAGCCACAGCCGGGAAGCAACCAACACCACGGTACGATTTGATTCGCCTCGATCGAAACGTTTTGCTTGACCAGAGCGCCGGGGCCGGTTGATTCATGTTGTTCACCCGCATTCGTCCGATGGGGTAAACGCTTCCGTTCGTGCGGGCGGGGCAAACCTTCGGCCGGCCAGCGTGTCAGCCCGGTCGCCGACTGACGGACCCGGTACACTGCCCCGGCCATGCCAAGCACGCAGCTGCTCTCCATCCGGACTTTCGCCGTTCTTGCTGAGGACATCAAGCTTGCACACAGCGTTTTCGCGCTGCCATTCGCGCTGCTCGCGGCGTTCATGGCGGCGGCCCCTGTTGACGCGGCACTGAACTGGAATCGGTTCTCAGGGCAGGTGGCACTGGTACTTGCGGCCATGGTGTTCGCCCGGACGGCTGCGATGCTTGCCAACCGCTGGCTTGATCGGAACATCGACGCGGCGAACCCTCGTACCGCAGGGCGGGCGATCCCGGCCGGCCGACTGTCGGCCCCGGTGGCGGCCGGGGCGTGGGTGGTTTCCGCCATTTCGTTTACTGCCGTCTGCGCCGGATTCGGGCTGTTGTACGGGAACTGGTGGCCGCTGGCGCTCGCCGGGCCGGTGATCGTGTGGATCAGCGCCTACGGGCTGCTCAAGCGGTTCACGGCGTGGTGCCATGTCTACCTCGGGTCGAGTCTGGCGGTCAGTCCGCTCGCAGCCGCCATTGCGATCGACCCGACATCGCTGGCCGCCCAGCCGGCACTGTGGCTCCTGGCTGTCATGGTGCTGTTCTGGGTGGCGGGTTTCGACGTCCTGTACGCGCTGCAGGATGTGGACGTCGATCGGCGACAGGGGCTGTACAGTCTACCGGCCCGGATGGGGGCGGCGACCGCGGTTCGATTGAGCCGGTTGATGCACGGCCTGGCCGGCGGGGCGCTCATCGTCGCCGCCGTGGTGGATCCACGATTGATGTGGTTGTTCGGGCTTGGCGTCGTGTCCGTGTTTGCACTGCTCTGCTGGGAGCACCTGACGATCCTGCGGTGGGGGACCGATCGCATCACGCTGGCGTTTTTCACGCTCAACGGGGTGATCAGTCTCCTGCTGGGCACGCTTGGCATCGCCGATGTGCTGCTCGGAACGTGACCGTGTGGTCGGCGGGTTGTCGAAACGATTGTGCGGCCGTACGCTTTGCCCCTATGGCGATCGTGATCCTTCAACATGCTGATGAGACCGGGGTGGAGCGGCTCGGCCGGACCCTGCGCGACTACGGACACCGGCTTCGGTTCATTCATCTCCACCATGGTGAGTCGCTGCCGCCGGACCTGGACGATGTAGATGCAGTTATCAGTTGCGGGGGTCCGCAATCGGTCGCTGATGGTCAGCCGGACTGGCTGGAAGATGAAGCGGCGTATCTCCGCGTGGCCCATGAAGCGGAG
>SLJD01000340.1 GCA_007135295.1 Phycisphaerales bacterium | reverse complement strand
TCACAGAAGAGATCCACAGCCGACACCATGGCGTTGTGACTGACCCCCCAGAGGCACGACCGAAGATCTACGAATTCGATGTCCAGGTGGACTTGCAGAACCTGCTCCATCACGAAGGCGATCGGCAAATGTCGCGCCATGAATGCGGTTGCGGCGTTCATGTTCGGCTCACCGATGCTGACCGCGGGCTGGACATGCAATTCGGTCTGGTTCAGGTACCACAGATCACAGCACACCACCGGTACAAGCAGTGGGATCGACTCATTGCAGTGATCCTGCCAGTGGAGCATACGCTCCCGGAGGCGATACGCCAGCGGCCGGTGGACAAGCTCCGCCCGAAGCTCCGCACCGACGACGATCGGAAGGATCGTTTCGCCATCGGGCTCATCGAACACCTCGTCCGGATTCGGATTGTCCGAGCAGCCTGATTCGTCCATCGTCACGGCAGCCACCCTTCAGAACATGTGAATCAGCGATATCCGAGCTGCTCAGCGAGCGGCCCGATGTGGCCGAAAATAGCATTCCACTCCTCTTCTGTCGGATGTATTTTCTTTGTATAGACAAAATTGGGGTCGAGAAATTCCGCCGCATACGAAGCAATACGCTCCGCGTCCGACACCTCGCAGAATTCCGCGATCCGTTTTGCTTCACGGTAAGGGGCGGCGAGGAGTTGATCCCGGCAAACTTCGAGCCACTGATCGTCCGGCAGGTCGGCCAGATCCCGACGTGCAATCTCAATCATCGCCCGCCACTGAAAACCGGCCACCTCTGCAACACTGTGATCCCGAGCGAATTTGCGCAAGCCAGGCACATCCGGGCCCCAGCTTGACCGCTGACCTTCCAGTCGCGACCCGACGTAATTGCGCAGAAACCGCCACGCCTGACGTGGAAGTGCGGCGATGTTGATATTCCTACGCCGGCGGGCGAGTGCCCCTTTGAATGTGTCACGGTACGTCCAGCCGTAAATCATCTCCGGAATGGCTTCGCGAGGCGGCCGAATCACATGGACGATCTTCGCTTCGGGAAGAACGCGGTGAGCGAAGCCGATTCGAAGCGCGTGGTAGGACAGATCGTCGATATACCGCGTTTTGCCGGCTCGCTGGACGGCTTGTTCACAGAGGTGACGGATTCGACTCCGGATGGTGTCAGTCGCATCCGCAGCCGTCAGGCAGTCGTCCTCACGCTTGAGACCAGGATCCCAGATCGTCAGCGGCTCCTGCATGTGTGCGAACGACGAATCCTGGGCGATGATGTGCGCCACGCGCGTCTTGCCGGACCTCGGCGCACCGGTCACGAGGATTGGCCTGCCTGAACCACCGTCGATCATCCGAATGATCCTACCGGCGCCGAATACCCGGCACAATTCCCGCGAGTTCAAATGGCTGCAAGGCGGTTGGACACGTCCTGCTTAACCAAGGCATGAATCAATGATTGAAGCCGCCCCGCCATAACTTCCTGCAGATTGAATGATTCACTTAGCCGATGGTCGACCACCAGGTTGTCCTTCCAACGATACGTGCGGATCTTCTCTGCCCGGCCGCCAGTGCCGATCATGCTCGCCCGCGCCTCCGCACGCTCGGCGTCGGCCGCCGCTTTCTGCTGTTCATAGAGCCGGGCCTTCAGCAACTGCCACGCCTTCTCCCGGTTCCGGTGCTGGCTCTTCGTCTCCTGCATCCGGACCTCAATCCCGCTCGACTCGTGAATCAGGTGCACCGCGGTCGCGACCTTGTTGACGTTCTGCCCGCCGGGCCCCTGAGCGGTCGTGACCATTTCGCGAACGTCATTCGGATCCAGCTCAACCTCGACGTTTTCCGGCTCAGGCAGCACCGCGACCGTGGCCGTTGATGTGTGTATCCGCCCCTGTGTTTCCGTGGTTGGCACCCGCTTGACCTGATGGGTTCCCGCCTCGTATCCAAGCTCCGCCCAGACGCCTTCGCCTCGAACATTGACGATTGCTTGTCGAACGCCCCCTGCATCGCCGGCCGAGACAGCCATATCCTCCCAGGCCCAGTTGCGCTCACCTGCATAGAGCCGGTACATATTCAACAGGTCGCCAGCCCACAACGCTGCCTCATCCCCGCCGATTCCTGCGCGTATCTCGAGAATGACCGCGCCGATCGAGCGATCATCCGCCGTCACAAGCTCATGCTGAATGCTCTCAACCAACGCCGAAACACGCTGTTCGAGTTCGGGCAGTTCCGCACGGGCCAGCTCGCGAAGATCCGGGTCAGCAGCGCCGGCCGTCGAGGACTGCACTTCGGGCTCAAGAAGCTCGCGCAACTCGCCGATCTGCCGAACCGACTCACAGTAGTCCTCATACTGCTCGACAAGCGTGCGCAACGCCGCTTTCCGTATGGTGAGCTGTCGAACCTTCTGATGATCCGACAGAATGTCGGGATCGAGCAGTTGCTGATCGATCTGCCGACTCTGCTCAGCAAGTTCAGCAAGCTTGCGTTTGATGTTGTCAGCAAGTCGCTCGGACATGGCAGCTGTTCCCGCGAGGCGTCACGGATCACCCCGAGAGAAACCAACAAGTACTGCGGCACAGGCTATGCGTGGAGCGGCCCGGCCCGTCATTCGACAAGTGAATGAACCAATCACTCCGCCGCGCAGAAAACAGCCGCGACCGACGGGCGGACACGGCTGACGAATGAGAAATTGAAGCGGCCTACTTCTGGGCGCTCTTCTTGCGGAAGTAACTGCCCTGGAATTTCTTCTGAAACTTCTCGACCCGGCCGGCAGAGTCGACAAAGCTCGACTTCCCGGTGTAGTACGGGTGAGAGCCGGACCAGATCTCCACGTGCATCT
>SLJD01000289.1 GCA_007135295.1 Phycisphaerales bacterium | reverse complement strand
GGTGATGGTCATGTTGACGTCGACTTCCTCGTCGTGGTTCACGCGGGTGAAGTCGATGTGGATGACGTCATCGCCGAGGTAGCCGAACTGCAGCGCCTTGACGAGGCACGTCTGCTGCTGCTGGCCGTCGATGTCGACGTTGATGACGTGCGCGCCGTCGTGCAGATAGGACAGGGCGGCCTTGGCGTCGACGCTGATGGACAGCGGCTCGGTCTCGTGGCCGTAGATGACCGCGGGAAGCTGGCCGCTGCTGCGCAGCCGCCGGGCGTAGCGCGAACCGACGCGCTCGCGGCGGCGGGCCTGGAGGGTTGGTGTTTCGTGACTCATGGCGTTGACCTCTGTCTGTCGCTGGTGACCTGTGTAGTGATCGGTGTTTCGCTGGTGAAATCCGTCGGATGCTTACCGCTTCGTGCCCGCGCCGTCGCGGAACAGGGCGGAGATGGACATGTTGTGGTGAATGCGGTGCACCGCCTCGCCGAGCAGCTTCGAGACGCTCAGCACGCGGAGCTTGTCGCGGATCGGCTTGAGGCGCGTGCCGTCCGGATCGGGAATCGTGTCGGTGACGATGATCTGCGAGATCGGGGCGCTCGCCAGCCGCTCCATCGCCAGACCGACGAGCACCGCGTGGCTCGCCGCGGCGATGACGTCGCGGGCGCCCTGCTCCTGCACGAAGCGGGCCGCCTCGCAGATCGTCCCCGCGGTGGAGATCATGTCGTCAACCATGAGCACCGTGCGGCCCTTGACGTCGCCGATCAGGTTCTTGGAGGCGACGTTGATGCCCGATTCGCGCCGCTTGTCGATGATCGCCAGATCGGCGTTGAGCAGCGTGGCGTACATGTTGGCGACCTTCACGTTGCCGATGTCCGGCGAGACGATGACCAGATCGCCGAGCTCGTCGCGCATCGCCTGGAAGTAGTCGGCGAAGACGCGCGACGCCGAGAGGTGGTCGACGGGAATGTCGAAGAACCCCTGGATCTGCGCGGCGTGCAGGTCCATGCAGACGACGCGGTCCGCGCCGGCCGCGGTGATCAGGTTCGCGACGAGCTTGGCGGTGATCGGCGTGCGGCCCTCGTCCTTGCGGTCCTGCCGGGCGTAGCCGAAGTAGGGAATGACCGCGGTGATCCGGTTCGCCGACGCCCGCCGCAGGCACTCGATCCAGATCAGCAGTTCCATGAGGTTCGAGTTGACCGGATGGCAGGTCGACTGGACGACAAAGCAGTCCCGGCCGCGGACGTCTTCGTTGACCTTGACGATCATCTCGCCGTCGGGAAAACGGTCGAACTGGCCCTGGCCCTTGGGGATGTTCAGGTGCTCGCACATGGCGTCGGCCAGCTCACCCCCCGCCTGGCCGGCGAAAATCTTGAGATAATCGCGGTCGGCTGCGCTCATCGCGTCGTCTCCAGGCGCGTGGTGAGAATGGAATCGACCTCCGCCAGCTGCTGCGGGGTGTTGATCGAGAGCACGTCTTCCGGCGGCACGGCGTCGACGATCTCCACGCGGTAGCCGGCGGACTTGAGCATCGCCGGCACGTCGGTGACGTAATACTCCCCGGTGACCTCATCCGGCGTCAGATCGCGCAGAGCGCCGAGCAGCAGCGCCGCATCGAAGCACGCGTAACTCGGGTAGATCTCGCGGATCGCCAGCTCGTCGTCGCCGGCGTTTTTCTGTTCGACGATCCGATCGAACCGGCCGCCGGAGTCCCGGACGACGCGGCCGTAGCCCGACGGGTCGTCGAGCACCGCCGTGGCGAGCGTCGCCGCCGCCCGGCTGTGACGGTGCCGCTCGTGCATCGCCCGCAGGGTCTGCGGCCGGATGAGCGGGCCGTCGCCGGCGAGCACGAACACATCACCGTCGAACCCTTCGAGGGCCTCGGCGGCGCATCGGGTCGCGTGGCCGGTGCCGAGCTGCTCCTGCTGCACGGCGTAGCGCAGGTCGGCGCTCTCGTCATCGGCGAAGGCGTCGCGGACGGTGTCGGCGCCGTGGCCGACGACCAGGACAATCGGGTCAGCGCTGACCTCGCGCACCGCGTCAACGACCCAGCAGACCATCGGCCGGCCGGCGACTTCGTGGACGACCTTTGGCAGATCGCTGTTCATCCGCGTGCCCTTGCCCGCCGCGAGGATGATCGCCGCCAGCGGGCGCGGCGGCGGGTCGGCGGTGGAGGCGTCAAAGGCCGATGAATGCGTATCCGGTGAATGCTGCACGCTGCTGTCCTGCCCTGATCAGCAGCGGACCGGCCCGCGGTCGAATGCTGCGCATTCGATCCGGCATCGCGAAGCTGGCCCGCCAAGACTCGAACTTGGAACGCCTGGACCAAAACCAGGTGTGTTGCCGATTACACCACGGGCCAAGATGTGGAGACTGCTTGCAGCCACGGATCCTGCCCGAACGACCGAACTCATGCTCATGCTGCGGTTCGGTGTCCGGCGTGGCCGAACCCTCTGCCGCGGCGTGATCTTCGGAGCTGGAGCGTCATCAGCCGCGATATACGCCCCATGCAGCGCCACGCCTCAGGCGGCGTGTCACCGACGGCCCCATCCGTGAAGATCAGGCGGAATTGTAAGTCCATCGCAACAGACGTCAAGTGGACACGGCCCGCGGCGCGACAGGCACGCAGGCGACTGGCGTGCAACCGGCGCGCGACCGGCGTGTGAAAAGGCCTGAAACCTGATGGCTGGCTGAAAACCTGCTGCCCGGAACCCTCTGCCCGGAACCCTGATGCCAGGAAACCTGATGCCTGGGAACCTGCACAGCGGTTGACCGCGGCCGGATCGAATTGAATAATTCGCCATGCAGCGAATTGTGGTCCCGCCCTTCCGGCGCCCTCGCCCCGGG
>SLJD01000382.1 GCA_007135295.1 Phycisphaerales bacterium | reverse complement strand
TCGTCGCCTTCAGCTTCGGCTGCACAACAATGAACTCTCCGCTGCGGAGCGACTAGCCGACGACATGCTCGAGCGTGCGCCCGAGGCCGGGTGGACGGAACTTGCCGCCCAGCAACTGTTCCGATTTGCCCAGCGGCGTCAGCGCGAACTCAATGACGATGACGACCGCCGCCACCTTGATGACATGATGGTCCGTTTCGGCGAGCGTGTCCTCAGCCGCTTTGACGACGACCCCGAGGCGCTTCAGAAACCCGCGGTGATGAGTTATGCGCTGGCGGTTGTCAACGCCAGAATTCGGCAGTGGCAGCGAAGCGGGGACCGGGATGATGCCGGCCGGACACTCGAATTGCTCGAAGAAATTGCCGAGCACCGTCCCCGCGACCGGGCCGTGTTGCGAGGCCTCGGTCAACTGTACGACGGCCTGGGCCGGCATAAGGAAGCGGTCGAGGCGTGGAGAACCATCATGGCCGGCAGCGCCGTGGGGACCGATCGCTGGTACGAGGCGCGATATCATGTCATTCGCATTCACTTGGAGGCGAATCCCGAGCGGGCGCGGGCGGTCATGGAGCAGCATGTGCAGCTCAATCCCGATTACGGGCCGGAACCGTGGGGCGAGAAATTGCGCGATCTGCATCGCGAAATCAGAATGCTCGGAACCGAGCCGGATGCCCCCGGCGACAGCGAACCTTCGGAGGGCGATGGGCAGTGAGCGATCACCCCGTCCAGAAGGCGCTTGGCGTACCGCCTGACGCTGATCCGCTCGCCGTTCTTGGCTTGACGCCTGAGCGGTGCGAGGTGGGTCATGTCGAGGTCGCGCAGCGCCAGCGGCTCAAGCGGATCGACGAGCATGACGACCTGACCTCGGCCGAAGCTGATCATGTGCGCAATCTCGTGCGGAAGTGTGCCCGGCAACTCAAGGATCCTTGGCAGAAACAGGCGATTCTCGCCAGCCGGCAATCGGACCAGCCCCGGCCCTCGCGCAGTGCGAAGTCCCGATCTGAATCCGCGCCGGTTCGGCCTGCCGTGTTCTCGAAGTCTTCAGCAGAAAATGAGCCGTCGGGTGAAGCGCCTGCGACGACACCACGCGGCCCTGGCCCGTTGACGCCGACAACCGATGATCGGTTGACTGAATCATCGTGGCCGGCATTCAGCGGTGACGGGAAGTCATCACGGAAGGCTCGCGGCGGATCGGCGTCTCACGCGCGGCGGTTACGGACACCCCGGCCGACGATTCAGTTGACCCCGTTCGACCGTCAGGTGCTGGCAACCCTCGTGGCAGCAGGAGGGTGGAATCATGATTCCCGCGCTCGGCTCACCGGGCTTGCTTCCGTCTATGGCGTGACGGTTCAGGGACTGATCAAAGTGGTTCGCGGTTTGAGCGACTATGCCCGCTCGGGCGGCGATCGGCTCGACGTCGCCCAGATTACCGGCGGCCGCGATCGAATGGACCTGCCGCAGTCGCTGGCACACCCGTCCTCCGAGCCGGCCCCGGCCGTGCCTGAGTGGGTCGATCGGCTCACGCCCGATCTCAGTGCTCCATCGCTGCGACAGACCGTCACGCTCTCCGCTGTCTTCGGGCTCATTACGATCGTGCTCGGCGCGGTGCTGGCGTATATGGTCGTTCCTGCGGTGGCGCCCGATGAGTCGGTAGTCGAGCGACCGGCAACGACAACCCGGCCCGACATGGGACGTTACACGCTTGCGGTGCCGGGAGTCGAAGACGAAGAGGCCGGCGAATCGACTTCCCAATTCCGTCGCGAAACGGCTCAATTCGATCAGCCGCCGACCTTGCAGGGCGCCAGCGAGCCTCCGGGCGCGATGGCGTTGCTTCCGGCCGCTTCGCAGTGGCCGGACGATATTCGCCGCATCGGCCGACGACTCGCGCTGACTGACGATGCGTCGGAAGCCGTCTTTCGCGAATGGGAGCAACTCGTCGACGACATCGGACGCACATGGGTGCTCATGGATGACGAGGTTCTCGAAAAAGTGAACCGGGCGGTTGACGAGATGTTCTTCGAAGCCTCGGGGTCGACGTCGTCCGTGCAGCGACTGCTTGACGAATTTACCACGCGGATTGACCGCCGGCCGGAGCCGGAAATTGCCTGGCGCGGCGCGTGGGCGGCCGGGACGCTCGGGCGGCTGGCGAACCACCGCCTGCTCTCGCCGGCAACCGTTGATCGGGCGGATCGTGCCGCGCGGGAAATGACCAAGACGGTCCCGGTCATCGCGGATGATCCGATGGCGGATCACGCCCGTGCCTGGCTGAACCGCCTGGCAATCGATCGGCTTGTCAACCGGACATCGTACGACGAGGCCTTGGACGATCACTGGGAACTCTGGCTCGCGGCTCAGAGGCGACTCGGCGAGGGAGATGGTCTCGATCGATCCATCATGCAGGCGGTCATCGCCATGATGCGCCAGCCGCCGAGCCTGACCCCCGGCGACGGGCGTGTGCCGGTGATGGGGCGACTGCTGGCCTCCGCGAATTTCCGCAACAGCCGTTCGGTGCACGCCGCATTCGAGCGGATGTTCGTCGACGAAGATGATATCACCGAGACCGATCTCTGGATCCTGACGAGTCTGCTCGCGACCACCGACATCGCACCGTGGTTCGAACGTGAGTACATCGTGGCGTATGGCGGTGATTTTGCGGAGCGGCGCCGGCGGTGGGATGACATTGACCGCGCATGGTCGCCATATCTGCCTGATGAAGTCCGTGGCCGTGATGAGCGGGTTGTGGTGGACGGTGACGGCATGACACGCTGGCGGGACCTGTTCGAGCGGTTGAAAAATGAGTCCACGTCGCACGAGAACGACAAGCGCATGCTCCATTACGTTG
>SLJD01000116.1 GCA_007135295.1 Phycisphaerales bacterium | reverse complement strand
GAGCGAGCATGGCGACGACACCGACGCCGTCGACCGCGATCTGGAGCAATGGGACCGCGAAAACCCCAAGCCCGACGCCACCCTCGAACAGGTCGCTGATCACATCGACCACATTCGCGACGTTGCAGGGGTTGACGTCATCGGCATCGGCGGCGATTACGACGGCACGACGCGGCTGCCCGTCGGTCTGGAAGACGTCTCGACCTACCCGAAGCTCTTTGCGGAACTCTCCCGCCGCGGCTACAGCGAAGAAGATATGAAGAAAATCGCCGGGCTCAACATGCTTCGCGTCATGCGCGACGTTGAAGCCGTCGCCGGGGAACTTCAGCAGACCACGTCACCATCACAGGCGACCATCGACGAGCTTGACGGCCCGCGCGAACGCCGCCGCGATGATCGGGACGACGCCTAGTCGGCTGCTTGACCTTGGCTGTTAAGCGGGCTGCGTCCACGAACGGTGCCGTCGGCCACGGCGTGACGTGGCCGGAAAGACTCAAAACTCGCGTTCGCGGTGCTGCATCTGCGCCTTGAGGCGGTTAAGGATCGAACTGTGCATCTGGCTGACGCGTGACTCGGAAAGATCCAGCGTCAGGCCGATCTCCTTCATCGTCATCTCTTCGTAGTAATACAGGATGACGATCAGCCGCTCGGCCCGCGACAGCCCCTTGGTGATCAGCGTCTTGAGATCCTGCTTCTGGATGCTGTTCAGCGGGTTGTCCTGCTTGCGATCCTTGACGACGTCCACTTCGCGGATGTCCTTGTTCGAATCCGTCTCGAACCATTTGCGGTCGAGTGAGACCACGCCGACGGGCTGGGAATCCTTCGAGAGTTTCTCGAATTCGTCCTTTGAGACGCTCAGCCGTTCGCAGATTTCCTGGTCGGTGGGCTTGCGGCCGAATTCCATTTCCAGCGCCTTGCGGGCCTTTTCGACCTTCGCGGTGCGCGAGCGGACGAGGCGGGGCACCCAGTCCAGGGCGCGAAGTTCGTCGAACACCGCACCGCGGATTCGCTGGGCGCAATATGTCTCGAACTTGACGCCTCGATCCAGGTCGTAGGCATCGATCGCGTCCATGAGACCGAACAGCCCAGCGGACATGAGATCCTCAACGTCGACCTCGCCCGGGAGGCGCATGTGCATGCGTTCAGCACAATGCCGGACGTTCTCAAGGTAGTATTCGATGAGATAATTGCGAAGACGTTCGGAGCCGGTCTGTTTGTACTCGCGCCAGACCTCTTCGATCGACATCTCCTCCGGGGAGGTGCTGACCGCCGCTTTCTTCTTGGTGCTGCTGCGTGTCTTCTTCTGACCGGCGTCGGTTCGCTTGGTCGTTGTCTTCGGCATTGGTCCACTCCTTGACCATCAATCGCTGCCGCATGTCCCGCCGATTCCGTGGCGAGGCGGGCTTACTATATCACGACATGCTGTTTTGCCAATCCATCTTTCCCAAATTGGTGCAAAATCGGATTGGATCCTCATGCCATCGCTTCATCGGACGGTGTTGCGGCAGCATCGTGGCCGCCGTCGTCATCCTCGGCCGGGTTCTCAGCTTCATACTCCTGCAGATGCAGTTTGATGACATGCTGAATCACCAGCCCGACGACGAGACCGACGATGTAACAAATTGCCATGGCAAGAATTGCGCGCGACAGAATCGTCACCGCACCGTTTGACGCGTTCAGTCCGGCAAGGATCGAGATGGCGAACGCCGCCATGCCCGAGCATCCCGCAACCACCTGACTGATCGTCCCTTTCAATGCCTGTCTCCGCTGTACGCTCCGAATGGTTCATCCATGGCCGAACCGTCCCATCATCCGGGCCATCGTCACAACACCACCCCGCGCTCAGCCTTTTCTTCACAAATGCTCAATTTCGACGGCCGCCGAGCCACGACGCCACCCTCGAAAAGAATCCGTTCCGCTCAGAACCCGAACAATCCGGCAGCCCGATCAGCCGGCCGCTTATGGAGCGCATGTGCTGCGCGATCGGTCGGTCCATCCCGTGCATCACGAACGGAAGCCGGTGCTGCACCGCTTCCCAGACCACCGGATCGCGCGGCAGGGCGCCGAGATAAGAAAGCGGACGTTGCAGAAACGTCCGGCAGACGCGGTCCATCCGCCGGTGCACCGCTTGCGCCTCCTCTTCCGACGATGCCATGTTCACCAGCAACTGCACATCCGCGCCCGGCCGGCGGCGGACGAGCACCTTGATCATGCTGTACGCATCGGTCATCGAGGTCGGCTCCGGCGTGGTCGTCACCACCACCTGGTTCGCCGCCGACGCGAACGACAGCACGTTCGAATTGATCCCGGCTCCGGTATCAATAATCAGAACATCGGCGACCCGTTCCAACGCCGCAAGCTGCCGCAGCAGCCGGTACCGCTGCTCGGCCTTGAGTTCGGTCATTCGCGCAACGCCGGATGCACCGGGAATCAGACGGAACCCGCCCGGCCCGACCATTACCGCATCCACCAGCCGGCACTTGCCCGCCACGACGTGTTCGAGCGTGCGTTTCGGCGTCAGGCCGCACAACACATCAACATTGGCCAGCCCGAGATCCGCATCGAGCAGGCACACCTTCATGCCCTGCTGCGCGAGACAGACGGCGAGGTTCACCGCGATGTTGCTCTTGCCCACGCCCCCCTTGCCCGAAGTCACCGCGATCGCCCGCGCAAGCTGCACCGGCGCCGTCCGTCCCGTTGTTGACTGCCGGGCAGCTTCCGTTCGCCCGGGCCTTTGATCGGTCGCCGCACCGTTCGCGGCGGGCTCATGCGCACGGCCGTTGCGTGCTGGGCCGGCGTGGATCTTCTCTCTTGTGATACCAGCCGCCTCGCGTGTCGCAGCGTCCGACGGCTCCGTCGGCACATTCACCGCGGTGAAGCTTCGAGGCCGGATGGATTCGGGTTGCGTGGCCGGGGCCGGGCCGAAACTCACCCGCCCGGTCGGCACACTCGGCGGCAGAACGTGAACCACCTCGCCGACGGCCCCGTTCGAATCGCCGTTCACCAGCCGCCGCAGCCGTGTCGCCTGATCGCTCACCGGTCCACCTCACCGTCGAGTACGAGCTCCGCGATGCGGTCCGGCCGGCCGAGTTCGAGATGATCCGGCACTTCCTGCCCCGTCGTCACGAAGCTCAATTTCTTCCCCACACGCTGCATCACGTTGACGAGCATACCGAAGCTCACCGCCTCGTCCAGTTTCGTCAACACCACCTTGTCCGCCCCGACCTCGGAGAACGCTTCCGCCTCGCGAAGCAGCACCTTCTCGCTTGCCGTGCTCGACAGCACGAGATGCACTTCGTGAGGCCGGGCGGCACCAAGCAGCGATTGCAGGTCCGCCAGCTTCGACGAATCGTTCTGACCGCGCCCCGCCGTATCAATCAGAATCACATCACAGTCGCTCAGGGCGTGCAGCGCCTGCGTCATCTCCGCCGGAGTCAGCACGACCTGAAGCGGCAGGCCGATGATGTTCGCGTAGGTGCGCAACTGATCGACCGCCGCGATCCGGTATGTGTCGGAGGTAATCAGCCCGACCCGCCGTTCGTGCCGCAGCTTGAACGACGCCGCCAGCTTCGCCAGCGTCGTCGTCTTGCCCACGCCGGTCGGCCCGATCAGCGCGATCGTCAGCGGCCGGTCGTCCGGGCTTTCCGTCGGCACCGCTTCATCCGCCACCGGAACGTGCGACGCGAGGTGCTCGACCGTGGCGGCCCGCAGCGATTCATCATCTTCCAGTTGCTCAACCGTCAACTCATCACGCACCTTGTTGACGATCCGGTCAGCGAGTTCCTCGGAAACATCCTGGCCGACCAGCTTGAGGTACATGTCGAAGAGTTTCTGCGGCATCGCCGGCGTGGGCCCGCCGCCGCCCGTCGAACTCTGCCGCTGCAGCACCTGGCTGACGAGCCCTCGAATCGCAGAGAGTTCCTGCTGCATCGCCGATGAGGAACTGCTCCCGCCTTGCGATCCGCCAGACGCCGGCCGCGGCTTTTCATCGTCCGCACCTTTGCCCGCGAAAAGCTCCACCGTCCGACGGTTCGACGATCGCGGTGACGAACCGGTTTGCGATGTCGCGTGCCCCGATTCTTCGATCGCTGACTGTTCACCGGGTAAAACTGCGGCCGCTTCCGCCCCGACCGGTGCTGCGGCCTCGCCCTGGCCGCTGGTGGCCACGCTGCTTCCCACAGCATCGACGCTGCCCGTTCCTTCGGCCACCGTCGTACCGGCGAACGACCGTGCCTGACGATCGTGCGTCGCTGCACGTTCCGTCGATGACAGCACAAACCGCCGGGCCACCGGCATGGCCGACGACCGTTCCGCTTCACTGGATGCGGTCGAACCATGCTGCGACGCACTGACGGGGGCCGATTCCTCCGGCTTCTGTTCCACTGTGGAGACGGCCGCCCCCGGCGTTGCCAGCGAACTCGCGAGCGCCTGATTCGCTGCCGGCCTTGCTGCCGCCGCTTGCGTTGCCGGGCTTTCTGCCGAACCCGCCGATTCCCCGGTTCCGGCGGCTGACCGCCGGCCCGCGTCGGCCTGGCGCCGCTCGTGCTGTTCCTTCATTGCCTGGGCAAGCCGCTGCGTGCGTTTGCGGTCTTCGTCCGTCACCGGCTCAACATCGTTGAACGCGCCCCCGGCTTGCCCGGCCCGGGCCGCTGGCGAGCCTGACTTGCGCCCCGCCTGTGACTGGCCGGCCGCCTGGCGATACGCCTGTCGCGCGCTGGCCGCCCCGGCCGACACCGCCCGCTGCCCGCTGCCGCCCGTCGACTGCTGCCGGGCGGCGACGTCGCGTGCGGTCGCAGCCGTCACTTCGACCACGAGCTTGCGCCCGATGCCGAGCACACCGCCTCGCTTGTAGTTCCGTGTATGAAGAATGACCGCGTCATCGCCCAGGTCGCGTTTCACGGCGTCAAGGGCTTCGGCCATCGTGTATGCCCGGTAGGTTTTCAGGTTCATCGTGTTGCCCTCCCTGGCGGGCGAGGTGGTGATTCGGGACACCGGCTGCGATCATCCTCACGCAGCCCCGACCCCGGCAGGTGCGGCGTCGGCTTGAGGCAATTGTACAAGACCCATCGACTCGACGTCGAGCCCCTTGATGATTTCGTTGTACGCCAGCACCACCACCCCCGGCATGTGGGCTTCGAGAATCTGCCGAACCTGCGCCCGGACCGTCGGCGAGGTCAGCACCACGAGCTGATGGCCCGCGTTGATCAGCGGCTTGGACGACTCGCTCACTGCCGAGGCGATCCGGTTGGCGACCTGCGGCGGAATCGACATGCTCGTCCCGCCCGGGCCGCGGTCAATGTACCCGTTGATCAGGTCCTCGACCGCCGGATCCATCGTCACGCAGTACAGCTTTGATCGGCCGTCCTCATCCTGCTCAGCGTACATCATCGAGATCGTCCGCCGCAGCGCGTTCCGCACGTACTCGGTCAGCACATCGACGTCCTTCGTGTGGGCCGCCCAGTCGGCGAGCGTCTCCAGGATCGTCTCCAGATCCCGGATCGGCACACGTTCGCGCAGCAGGTTCTGCAGCACCTTCTGCAACTCACCCGGCTTGATAACGCCCGGCACCGCCTCCTCGACCAGCTTCGGCGATTTGCTCTTCAACTGATCGAGCAGCTTCGCGACCTCTTCACGCGTCAACAGCTCGTCGCCGTGCTGCTTGATCAGTTCGGTCAGATGCGTCGCCACCACGCTCGTCGCATCGACCACGGTGTAGTTCATCGTCTCGGCCCGTGGCTTCTGCCCCGGCTCGATCCAGATCGCGTCCAGGCCGAACGCCGGTTCCTTGCCGGCCATCCCTTCCAGCCGCCCGCTCGCCAGCCCCGAATCCATGGCCATCATGTGATCGGGATACACGACGCCCGAGCCGATCACCGCCCCGCGGATCTTCACCCGGTACGTGTTCGCATCCAGTTGCATGTTGTCCCGGATGCGGATCGGCGGCACGACGATTCCCACATCCGACGCAAGCTGGCGGCGGATCATCGAGATTCGGTCGAGCAGGTCACCGCCACGCGAACTGTCCACAAGCTGCACGAGCCCGTAACCGATCTCCACTTCCATCGTGTCGATCGTCAGCAGATCCTCGACCGGGGCCGGCTCGCTCGGCTCCTGCGTGGCCGCCTCCGCCCGGGCGGCATCCTCCTTCTGCTTCGATGTCAGACGCGCCAGCGTGAACATCGCCCAGCCGAGCCCGCCGACCAGCAGCCCCGCGCCCATCAATGGAATGGACGGCAGCGGCGTGAACGCCAGCAGCATGAGGAACCCGCCGATGAGGAACAGCGCCATTGGCTGCGAGGTCAACTGCTTGGGAATCGCCTCGCCGATCGTGTCCTCATCGTTCGTCCGGGCCACGATCAGCCCCGCCGCCACCGCGATGATGAACGACGGAATCTGCGTTACCAGCCCGTCGCCGATCGTCAGCCGGGTGAAGACGCTCAGCGACTCGCTCATCGTCCACCCCTTCTCGATCGCCCCGATCGCGAAGCCGCCGGCAATGTTCACGAGCGTGATGATGATCCCCGCGATCGCGTCGCCGCGGACGAACTTGCTCGCACCGTCCATCGCGCCGTAGAAGTCCGCTTCGCTCGTGATCGCCTCGCGGCGTCGGCGGGCTTCGGACTCGTCGATCAAACCGGCCGAAAGGTCGGCGTCGATCGCCATCTGCTTGCCCGGCATGGCGTCGAGGGTGAACCTCGCCGACACCTCGCTCATCCGCGTCGCGCCTTTCGTGATCACCACGAACTGCACGATCACCAGAATCGTGAAGATGATGATTCCCACGATCGGCGAGTCGCCGGCGACGAAATTGCCGAACGCCTCGATCACGTGCCCCGCCACCGCCGTCGCCTGATCCGGCGTGTCCGCGTCCGCCGAGAGAATCAGCCGCGTCGTCGCCACGTTCAGCACGAGCCGGAACAGCGTCGTCGCCAGCAGAATCGCCGGAAACACGCTGAATTCCAGCGGCCGGTTCATGTAGATCGTCGTCAGCAGAATCACCGCCGCCAGCGAAATGTTCGCCGAGATCAGCACGTCCATGAGCACCGGCGGCAGCGGCACGACCAGCACGACGATCAGCGACAGGAACGCCACCGGCACGAGGAAGTGCTTGTTGCGGCCGATCCACATCAACGGTGCCGGCAGGTTGGGCTGCTGGAGCGGCGACATCAGTGCAGCCCCCCCGCATCAGCGCCATGGTCGATCGACCGAAGCGTCCTGTCCGTGACCGTCCATGGAGCAACCGGTCGCATCATCCGGCCTGCCTCCCGCTGAGCCGGTAGACGTACGCGAGGATCTCGGCCACGGCCTGGTAGAAGTCCGGCGGCACTTCCTGGCCGACCTCGACCTGCTTGTACAGCGCCCGCGCCAGCGGCTTGCGCTCGATGATGGGCACGCTGTGCGTGATCGCGATCTGCCGGATCCGCATCGCCAGGTAATCCGCCCCCTTTGCCACCACCTTCGGCGCGTGCATCCGGTCGCTGTCGTACTTGATCGCCACCGAGATATGCTCCGGGTTCGTCACGACCACATCCGCGTCCGGTACGGCCGATGAAACCCGTTGCATCGCGACCTGCTGCTGCACCTGCATCCGGCGGCGTTTGACTTCCGGGTCACCGTCCGACTGCTTCATCTCGTCCTTAACTTCCTGTTTGGTCATCCGCAGATCGCGCTGGTGCTTCCATTTCTGGTACACGAAGTCAAGCAGCGCCAGCAGCAGCAACACGGCGAGTACGCGGATCGCCAGATCGACCATCATCCGTCCGAGTTCCGCCATGCCCTGCAACGCCGTCAGGTACGGCATGACGAGGATACGGTCGTTGTACTGCTTGATGGTCAGCACGCTCACTGTCACCACGATGGCCACCTTCATCGTGTCCATGAGCACCTTGACCAGCCCCGAGAGGCCGAAAATCCGTTTGAATCCGTTCAGCGGATTGATCTTGCTGAGCTTCGGCTGAATCGCCTGAGGCGAGAAGAGAATGCCGATCTGCATCACGTTCATAAGGATCGCCACCGCCCACGCGATCAGCAGCACGGGCAGCACGTAGCGAGCCATCGTCACGGCGGCGTAGTTCGCCGTTGCCAGCACGCTGTCCGGCGAGGTGACGTCCGGGGCGTACTGCCCGGCGAGGACCTGTTCGAGCATGACCGTAAAGCCGCCCATGAGCCAGCCCGAGGCGGCCCAGAGCGTGATCGTCCCCCCGATGAGCAGCAGCACCCCGGAGAGGTCCTGACTCTTGGCCACGTTGCCCTTTTCGCGCGCATCGTCCTTGCGCTTCTGCGTCGGCTCTTCTGTTTTTTCGCCGAGATCCTCGGCCATGGCCGGCTCCGCGTCAGGTCATTGCGACTCGATCCATTCGAACATCACGTACAGCGTCCAGTCGATGAAGTCGAACACCACATCGTTGATGACGATCAACCCCAGAATGATGATCACCGTCCCCATCAGAATGCGCAGCGGAAAACCGAGGCTCATGATGTTGAGCTGCGGCACCGTCTTGGAGATGAATCCCATGGCTACACTTTCCAGGAAGATCAGCGCCAGCAGCGGCAGCGCGATCCGCAGCGCCAGTTCGAACGCCGCCGCCAGCGCCCCGAGCAGCAGCGCGAGCAGATCCTTGTTGACGATCACCGTCCCCAGCGGCAGATGATCGAAGCTCCGCATCACGCCAAGGAGCATCATCTCGTGCCCGCCGATCAGCACGAAGCCGGCCAGCACCATGAAAAACATGATCTGCCCGATCACGTCCGCTTCGTCTTCGACCGCCGGGTTGTAGAACCGCGCGAACCCCAGGCCCATCTGCTGGCCCATTACCAGCCCGCCGGTCTGCACCGCCATGAGCGGCATGCTCGCGAGGTATCCGATCGTCAGCCCGATCAGCAGTTCCATCGCCACGAGCCCCGCGATCGTCCAGAGCGTCAGCGCCGGCAGGTCCACACTGTACGGCCCCGCCGCCACCACCGGGTAGATCGCCAGCGCGACCATGATCGAGAACAGGACCTTGATCTGCACCGGAATCGCCGGCGAACCGAAGACCGGCCCGTAGATCGCCAGCCCGCCGATGCGAAAGGCCACGAACATCAGCCACGGCACGTGTTCGAGCAGCATGACGAACTGATTCACGGGCGATCATCCGTTCAGAACCGTGGCGAACAGACCGGCCGGCCGACGATGGCGTGATGCCGGAGCGTGGCCACTCAGCCGGCAAAGTGAAACATCTCAATTGCGAATTCCGCCATCCGCACCGCGATCCACCCCAGCAGCAGGATCGCCACCACGATCATGCCGATGATTTTCGGCACGAACGACAGCGTCTGCGCCTGGATCTGCGTGACCGCCTGGAACAGACTGACAACCAGCCCGATCACCAGACCCGCGCCAAGGATCGGCGTCGCGAGTATCAGCGCTTCCATGAGCGCCTGCCGTACCGTGTCAACGTGAAATTCCACAGATCAACCCTTTCCATGTCGTTCCGGCGGCTGAGCCACGCCGCCAATGACTTGTTCACCGCCGCTACGCCACCCCTGTGAAGTGCAGCGCCGCCCGGCTGAGTTCCGCCCATTCCGCCGCCTCTTCGAACGACTCGACCTGCGCGATGCTCGACATCGTCGACCCCACGACGAGTTGCCAGCCGTCGACCAGCACGAACAGAAGCAGCTTGAACGGCAGAGAGATCAGCACCGGCGGGAGCATGAGCATGCCCATCGAGATCAGCAGACTCGCGATCACCATGTCGATCACGAGAAACGGCAGATACACCTGAAACCCGATCAGAAACGCCGTCCGCAACTCGCTGAGAATGAACGCCGGCACGAGACTGATCATGTCCACATCCGAGCGCGTGATGTTCTGCGGCTCGGACGTGTCCACCCCCCGGTAGTTGAGCATCATGTACAGACTCGACCAGTTCCCCGTGTGCTCGATCTGCGCGAACATGAAGTCGCGCAGCGGCTGCCGCGTCCGCTCCCACGCCACCTCATGGTCGCTGACCTCGCCCGTCATGTACGGCTGAATCCCTTCCTCCCACATCCGCTCGCCCGTCGGCGCCATCACGACGATCGTGATGAACAGGCTCAGCCCCACGAGCACCTGGCCCGGCGGCAACCCCTGCGTCCCCAGCGCCTGACGCAGCAACCCCATCACCACCATCACCCGCACGAAACACGTGCACATGATCAGCACCGACGGCGCGAGACTCAGCACCGTCAGCAGCAGCATGATGTTCAGCGTCGAACTCAGCCCGCCCTCGTAACCCGGCACCGACTCGCCCGCATCCTCGAGAATCTGCAACGGGTTCAACTCGCCCACCGGCTGAACCGGATCCTGCGCCGCCCCCGCTGACGTCAGCACGCCGCACGCCACCGCGCCGGCCGCCACAAGCACCCATCGCCGCCGGCAACCTGCCATCACAGCCCCCCCTTTCCGAACAGGCGGCTGAGTAACCCGGCGTTACGCGTCAGGTCAACCGTCTGCGAGCCGTCGACCGAATCGCCGCCACCGGCGCCACGACCGCGCGGCCCGTCGCCCGGCGCCATCGGACCGCTTGCCGCCGTTCTCGGCGCGCCGGTCGATGCCCGCGATTCCCGACTGAGCATGTCGGAGAAACTTGCCGCTTTCGAACGTGACGATCCCGCCTCGATCCGTGCGAGCAGCGATGCCACCTCATCCGGATCCGTCACTTCCGTGACCGGCGTCATCGTCGTCCCCGCCTGATGCAAGAGCAGCACCCGCCGGTTCATCTTCAGAATCATCAACTGCTGGCCGCGTCCGATCGGATACCGCGCCAGAATCTCCAGCACCCCTGCCGGCCGCCCGCCTCCCGCCAGCGGCCCGCCGAATCGTCGCACCATCGCGGCCAGGAACACCATCAGCGCCACCACCCCGGCGAGCGCGATCAGCGTCCGGCTGAGCGTGTTCTCACGCGGATCGAGCGAACCGACCAGGTTGCCCCCGTCCTCGCCGTCGCCTGCTCCGAAGAGATCCCCCGGCGTGCCGAGCGGCTTCGACTCGTGCTCCGGCAACGCCGAGTCCTCCCCGCCGCCCTCCTTTCCAGTCCGCTCCGGCTCGCCGTTTGCTGCCGATCGCTGCGATTGCCCAATCGGATCGAACGGATCGACGGGACCAGCCTGGCGGCTGCCTTCACCATCGCCCGGCTCCCGATCCGGGTCGGCGCTCGGCGTC
>SLJD01000331.1 GCA_007135295.1 Phycisphaerales bacterium | reverse complement strand
ATGGCGACCGCCAATGCCGCCAGATACAGCAGCCCCGCGGGAATCTCCGCCGGAGGCAGGGTAAACACCATAACCTCGGGGTGGTATATCCAGATGATCGGGAGCAGAAAGCCGACGAAACACAACCGAATGGCCGTGAGCGAGAGTGGTATAGGCCGGTCCTGCGTGATCGCCGCCGCGGCAAACACCGCCAGTGCAACCGGCGGCGTGATCGCGGAGAGGACCGCGTAGTAGAAAACGAACAGGTGCGTTTCCAGCACACCCACGCCAAGTGCCGTAATTGCGGGGCCGGCGACGAACACGACCATGAGATACGAGGCGGCGGTCGGCAACCCCATCCCCAGGATCACCGAGCACAACGCAGCGACCAGCAGGGCGGGCAGCAAGCTATCCGCGCCGAACGCGACGATGGTCTGGTTCAATTTCACGCCAAGCCCCGTCGTGGTGATAGCACCGATAACGATGCCGATGGCGGCACAGGCCAGCGCGACATTGAGTCCGTCTCGGCCCCCGTCTGCCAGGAAGCGCCATAGATCTCTCACCGGCGGACGGGTCCAGGGCAACAACCACGCAAGAGCCAAAACAATCATCGTGGCGACGAAGCCGGCATATGTGGGCGGATAGCCCATGAAAAGGAGCGTGAGCAGAGAACCGAATGCGACCAACAGAATGGCTCCCCTTGCGAGACGCTGGCGGTTCCACTCCAGCCGCTCGTCCGCCACGGGGGAGAGCCCCAGACTTGCTGCCTGCAGTGCCGCTGCAATCATCAAGGATCCGATGAACAGCAACGCCGGTACGATGGCCGCCGCCATGATGGTCACGTACGGAATGCCGGTGACATCCGCCATGATGAAAGCGCCCACGCCCATGATCGGAGGCATGATCTGCCCGACACAGGAAGCCGTTGCCTCCACGCCGCCTGCGAAACGCTTGTCATATCCCGCACGGCGCATCATGGGGATGGTGAGCACCCCCGTGGCCGCCACGTTCGCGGGGGCCGAACCGTTGATGGAACCGAACATGGCCGAGCCGACTATGGCGCACTGGGCGGGCCCCGAGCGGCGACGTCGCGTGAACGTGTAGGCAAAGTCGTTGAAGAACTGACCCGCCCCGGAGATCCGCAGCGCCACCCCGAGAATCACGAAGATGTATACGACATTCACAACCGCCGCGAAAGCGACCCCGAATATGCCCTGGTAGCTGAAGGAGATCTCCAGGACCTGTTCGAGGGGAAACGGACGATGGTGCAGAATTCCCGGCAAGTACTGTCCGAACATGAGATAGCCGACGGCGCAGAGCACGACCACAGAGAGCACCCACCCCTCGGCGCGATGGGCCCCGAACAGCACCGCTGTCGTGCCTGCCGCGTAGCAAAGAAGGTCCCACCGGTTCGGGAGGCCTTCCCGGAGCGCGGCGATTTCCTCGTAGTTCTGCAGGTAGTAGATGCCTGCGAACAGCGTCGCCGCGATCAAAGCGAGCGAGAAGAGGATATCCGGGACAGTACGCACCCCGTCCCGCGCGAGCGGTCCCGGGCGGAGCAGGAAGATTGCGATCAGCCCGAACGTCAGCACCGTGCCGTACTGCACCTGGGGCGGGAACCGCCCGACGGCCAGCGTCCAGAGAACGAAGGCCGTGATGGCTGCGCAGCACAGGAGCCCGACCGCCTGCATGAGTCGATGAACGGGCTGCTCGGCGGTTGCGTCACCGAGGACGGGCCGGACGATCCAGTCAGTCATGAGAAGCCCTTAATAGCGGTTGCCCGGCACCCGCAACCAGAGAGGGGGTTGCGGGTGCCTCGGGAACGGCCCGATGGACGGGCCATGCGCTACAGGGCGCCGACCTCTTCGTAATACCGCCGAGCGCCCGGGTGGATATCCGCCGAGATGGAATCCAGCGCAGTCTCCAGTCGCACCAGCGAGAGTGCGGCGCTCTGGCGGTGGACTTCGTCGATGTTCTCCCAGAGCGCACGTACAATCTCGTAGGCGGCCTCATCGGACAGGGCGGGCGTCGCCATGATCTGGAACGGGAAGGTCCAGAAGTAAGCAGAGCCGTCGACAGCGACGCGACCGTCATAGGCCGATTCGATCGTCTCCTGCGGGACTTCCTGATAGACGTAGTATTCGCCGTTCGTGATTGCTGCCTGGAAGTCTGCAAGGGTATCCGGATCGGGCGAGAAGAACTTCAGATCCATGTTCCGGGAGGCGTTGTCGATCGCGGAGTCTGGGATGCCACCCCAGATCAGCGTGGCGTCCAGATTGCCAGTAGCCATCTCGTCGAGGGCGTCACCGTACTCCATGTGCTCGCCACTGACAGACTCAAGGCCGTGGATCTCGAAGAGCGTCTGAGTTACGCGCCCCGCATTGCCTCCCGGCCTACCAATTCCGAGACTCTTGTCTTCCAGATCATAGAAGTCGTCGATGCCGGCATCAGTGCGTGCCACGTACTGCGCCATGCCGGTGGGTATGGCGAACAGGACGGTCATCTCCTCGTAAGCCTCCACCAACCTTGCGGGATCATCCTCATGCCGGCCGGTGTTGTTGATCGCGTCTAGGTAATGCGGGGAGCCGACCGCCACGATGTCAACCCGCCCCTGAGCGGCCTGGCGCATGCCCGCAACCGTGCCGTTCTCCACCGGAGTCAGGCTGAACTCACTGCCTTCGCCGGCCAGGATATTCGACCAGATAACGCCGAGTTGATAGTCGTCCGACGTTGTGGCGACGCCGCTGTAGATGAACTCCTCGGCCTGTGCACTCATGGCGGTCGCGAAGCAGGCCGCCGCAGCAAAACAGGTCAAGCGCTTGGCATAGTGCATGATGTACTCCTCCAAGTGACTGCTGGTGAGCGTTCTTATAGGCGAT
>SLJD01000445.1 GCA_007135295.1 Phycisphaerales bacterium | reverse complement strand
CGCGGTGGTCGGCCGGCAGATCGACGAGTTGCCAGCGCTCGGCCGACCACGACCGGACCGGCTGATCGGTCAGACCAAGCGTGTCGACTGCCTCGCCCAACGCCGACTCGTGCGGCGTCCGGATGGCGATGCGGCTGGCGTCCAGCGTGAGCGCGCGGGGCTGGTCGAAGTAATGCACGACAAACCCCTCGGCCGCCGGATCGCGATCAGCCCCGGCCAGGGATCCGACCATCTGGCTGCTGAGGGCGATCGCTGCCCCGAAGACTCCGACCATTGCGAGCGACCACCTGTGCATCTTTCCGCCCTTCCGTTACGCGTCGACCCATCGCCGCACGCTGTCACTCTCGTCGCTTCCCGGCCCGGCCGCCTCAACTCCGCGTGAGCGGCTGCCCCGAGCCAATCAACCTTGGCCAACCATGGGCCTTGACTTACCGGTAGTTTCGACCTGAGGATGCGGGCTGGACAGGCAATATGGAAAAAAGGGGCAGAATTACCGATTTCTGCATACGAACACGATCCAAGTTGAGCCGGCAGAATGAAGCCGCCCGGCCACCGTGCCTCGACTTGAGACCTGCGCAAAACAGCCCAGGGCGCCGCGCAATTGCAGGACGCCCATGGGCTTGTCAAACTGGGCCAGCGAATATCAGCTCGACCAACTGCTCAGCAGGATGCCAAGGTCCGCCCCGCCGACCTGGCAGTCGCCGGTCAGATCGGCTGGGCAATCCTGACATGTCTCGCAACTCTGGCACGGCCCCCACTCGGCGAGCAGCATGCCGAGATCCGCTCCGCCGACCACCCCGTCGCCGTTCAGGTCCGCGGAGCACGGCACGGTCAACGTCATCGTCGCGCCCGCTTCGCTGCCGGGCAGGTTCGGCGTTCCGCGCTGTGACGTGGCGAGCGTGACCATGACCTCATCGTCCGGCTGCAGCACGAGGCCGGGCACGACCAGGGGCATCGGCTCGGCCGACAGGCACGCGCAGCCGAGTTCCCACCAGTTCGAGTTGGCGTACCGGCAACGCAGCGTCATCGACGCCCCGGCACACGATGCCGACGCGCAGCCCTCCTGCAGTTCGCAGCCAATGCTCAGGCACGGGTTGTCCGGCGAGATGAGAAACGGCGAGTCCGCGCACGCGTCCACGCCACCTGCCACCACGCCGTTGACAAGCACGACGATCTCCGTCGACAGATCGAGTTCGTACGTGATCTCAGCGAGCAGCACTTCCCATTCAACGATCAGGTCATGCGTGCCGTCCGGCGTCGACGGCGGAGCGAGATGCGCGGAGACGATCCGCCGCTCCCAGAACACCGGCTCACCCTGGAACGTCAGCTCCAGTTCGTTGTCCGACATGTCACTGTCGGGCAGGGCGGACGACGGCGGGACGGCCTGGATGATGATCTCATCGCCCGGCTGTAGCGGATGCGACGCGGCCGTCCCCGGAGCCGGAGCGATGATCCCGCCGCACCCGCAGATGCCGCTCGCCTCGCAGCAGATGCACGGCTGGAAGGTCGGACACGGCGGGCAACTCGACGACATGTCGCTGTTGGGATAGGCGATGATCTCGTGCGGCTGCTCTTCAACCAGCATGCCGTTGACGAGGATGAACACATCCACGCTCAGGTCGCTGATCGTTTCGATGCCGTCCGCTTCAGCGCCGATCATGACCGTGACGTGGTATCCCCCGGTATCGTCGGGCAGGATCGCCACCGCCTCGACCGAGCGGTTCCAGGCCGGCGGCTCCTGCGCCAGTGCGGGGGATGCACTCAGCGCGAACGAAAGCCCGAGAAACCCGATGACACTGCGTATGAACCGATTCACGGCTCACTCCTTTCCGGCTGAGATCGTCGCGGGTCGGGTTCGCGCACACCGGTCCCGGCCCGCCGCGATCAGCGCCGATGATGTTTGAATGGTGAACACCTCCCTGGCCTGTACCGGCTGATCATTCGTGATGGAAACACGCCAGAGTTCATCGGCGACCATGCGCCGCGCGCAGGATCGACCGGCCCATGGCACCGAAATGCCGGGCGGCGGTCATGATCGGTCTGTCAAATGATCCACGAACCGCGTGGATGCCCTGCATCCCCCACCTCTTCCCCGGCTGACCCGCCCCGGCCCCCACCCCGACCTTGGATTCGCTGCGTCGCATGGCGTGCTCCTCAAAGGAGAACACTTCTGCGCCCGCATCATCGAATATACCACCGATTTTCGCCGGGGCTGCCGCGAACACAAAATAATGTTCATCGTGGCCGGGCAAACCGTATCACGGCGTGCGAACCGTCCCCGAATCCGGTTTGGACGAAACGTGTTTCAGACCGCCGCGCGGAAGGATTCAAGCGTCTGCTGCAGGCCTTGCTCGAAGCCGGTCACCGGTTCGTAGCCGATCAACTCGCGGGCGGCGTCGATGCTCGCCTGGCTGTGCCGCACTTCACCGACCCGGGCCGAGGCGTGCTCGCGCTGAGACTCGACGCCGAGCAGGTCGGCCATGGTGTCGATCAGTTCGAGCAGACTGAACCGACCACCGCAGGCGATGTTGACCGCCTCGCCAGCAAGGTCGGCCGCGCACGACCCGGCGAGCAGGTTGGCGCGCACGGCGTTGTCGACATGCGTGAAGTCGCGGGACTGGTGGCCGTCGCCGTAGACCGTCGGCTTTTCGCCGGCGAGCATCGCCGCTGCGAACCGCGGTATCACCGCCGCATACTGCGAGTCCGGCCGCTGCCGCGGGCCGAAGATGTTGAAGTACCGCAGACTCACCGTCGAAAGCTCGTAGCAGCACGCGTACGCCCGCATGAGATGCTCGCCGGTGCACTTCGAGACCGCGTACGGCGACATGGGGTCCGGCACGCGGGTCTCTCGCACGGGCAACTCATCGCAGTTGCCGTACGCGCTGCTCGACGCGGAGAAGATCACCCGCTCGACGCCGAACTGCCGGGCCGCTTCGAGGACGTACAACGTGCCGGTCGCGTTGACCTCGTGATAACTCGCAGGCTGTTCGATGCTTGCCGGCACCGAACCGAGCGCCGCAAGGTGAAAGACGCGGTCGCAACCCTCAACCGCCCGCCGCAAGGCCGACCCGTCGAGGATCGACGCTTCGATCATCTCGATCCGGTCGGCGATGGATTCGATGTTCGCCGCCTTGCCGTGGGACAGGTCATCGATGACGCGGACATCCGCATCGGCTTCGACGAGGGCGTCGCAGAGATGCGAGCCAATGAACCCCGCCCCGCCGGTCACGCAGACCGACCGTCCCCGGTACTGGTCGTGCAGGTCAGCCGACGCGCTCATGAGCCGCGGCCGCCATCGCGGTCCTCATCGCCGTTGCCGCCATCATCCCCATCGCTGCTGTCATCGGCATCAGCGTCAGCGTCGTCACCCTGCCCGTCTTCCGGGTTCTCCGGAGCTTCCGGGGCTTGCGGCGGAGGCGGCGGTTCTTCAATTTCCCGACCATAGTTCGGGGCGGGCACATCGACGTTGATCCGCCAGACACGGCGGTTGGTCACCCGCCAGTCCATGGCGTCGCGCCGCATGGTGAGGGTGACGAATCGCGGCTGGACGTCCGGGGCGGAGTAAACGAGATCCACCTCGCCCTGCAGGCCGCGGGCGCGAACCTGGACGATGTGGTACGTCGGATCGTCTTCCTGCATCATCGGCTCCGTGTCCCGAAGCAGGTCGAAGAGCTTCTCATAGACCTCGGGCGGCGTGCCGGGCGGCAGGTTGACGTAGTACGGCCCGTCGTCGTTCGTTCGCAGGCGTTCGTGGCGGATCGCCCGCCGGGACATGGTCGGGATCGGCTCGGCGCCGGGCCATGGGAATTCCTGGGCGCCTTCGACCGGCGGGTACGTTCGCATCGGCGCGCACCCCGCCGCCATGCAGGCCACGACCGCGAGAAGACATATCAGCAGAATCGCTCGGGGCATTCACTATCTCCGTCGACAGCAGTCGGCGTGGAGGGGAAAACGGGCTGCAAGCAGCCCCGCAAAGCATCTTGCGGGGACTCCGGGGGTCCGGCGATGCCGGAGAATCCGGGGGACGATCGACTATGATGGCCAGTTTACCACGACCGGTGCATTTCAGGGGTTCGTCACCCATCGGCATCGACCGAACCGGCTTTTCGCCGCCAACCTTTACGATCCGCAGCCCGCGTTCCTGATCTACGTCGGCGGATGCTGCCCCCTGCCGCCGACCGAGACCGCCCGACCTGACCGCACCTGACCACCGCCCATGTCCACACGAATCGTCGTCGCCATCACGGGAGCCAGCGGGGCGGCCTACGCCGTCCGCCTCATCGAACGCCTCACCGAAGCCGGCGTGGACGTGCATCTGACGGTCTCATCGCTCGGCCGGCGGCTGCTCGCTGACGAACTGGCCACCAAACGCCTCGACCCCGATGCGCTGGCCGGCGGCCGGGGCGAGCGGCTGACCGTCTACAACGACCAGGACGTCGGGGCGGCCATCGCCTCCGGATCGTTTCTGCATGACGGCATGATCGTCGTGCCGTGCTCAAGCAACACGCTCGGCTCGATCGCCAACGGGCTGAGCACGAACCTCGTGCAGCGGGCGGCGGCGGTAACGCTCAAGGAACGCCGGCGGCTGATTCTCGCCTGCCGCGAAAGCCCGACCAGCCACATCGACCTGCTCAACATGATGCGCCTGTCCGAAGCCGGCGCGATCATCGCCCCCCTCTCGCCGGGGTTCTACCTGCATCCGCAATCGATCGATGACCTGCTCGACTTCATGGCCGGGCGGTTGATGGATCTCGTCGGCGTCCGGCATGACCTGGCGATCCGGTGGACTGGGGGCACGACCCGCGACGGATGATGCGTGCAACCACTGCTCGCCGCCCTGATTGATCACGTGACCCCGCTCGCAGCACAGCAAGTCGGCGAATCCCCACGCCCGGCGGCCCCTCACGTACGCGGCTCATCGCGCCGACAAAAAAGCCCGCGTTCGATGAACGCGGGCATTGCGAAGATAAGGTCAACGGATTGCGTGCGCGGTGTTAATGGGTCCAGTTCGAAAGCAGCACGCCGAGGTCGGCGCCGCCGACGGTGCAGTCGCCGGTCAGGTCGGCCGGGCAGTCCATGCAGTCGTCGCACGGCCCCCATTCGCCCAGCAGGATGCCGAGGTCCGCGCCATCGATCACGCCGTCGCCGGTGAGGTCGCCGGCGTCGGTGCAGTAGTTGAGAAACTCGTTGCCGCCGCCGTCGAACCAGTCGCCCTCGATGATGGTGCCGACGTGATTCGAGCAGAACAGCGAGCCCTGGACCTCAATCGGGTGGTAACGCGAATCAATGACGAACCCCGTTTCCTGGATGACCGTGCGGTTCCCGGTAAACGAACAATCGACGATCGTCATATCATCCTCGATGCTGTCGAGCACTGACGGACGCATCTGGAAGCCGGCTGACAGATATTCACTCTGATTGTTCCTGACCTCCGTCGATTCGATATGGATGTCAAGGGGGCGCCCCCAGATTCCGCCGGCGTAGTGGGCTTGATTGGAAAACAGGCCGGCGGTGTTGGCATTTCCCCGATTGCTCTCAATCACCGAGTCAAAGAGGTGCATGCGACCACCTTGGACATGCAGCGCCCCGCCGATGAAGGACCGGGGTTGCCCCGCGCCGGCAGTACTCACCACGTCGTTTTCGGAAATGGTGATGTTCTTGAATATCCCGCCGCTTCCGTAGACAGCAGCAATGCCCGTTCCCTGGCGGGCGGTGTTCTGCGTCACAAGGCAGTCCTGCATGGTGATCTCCGCCCCGTTCACCAGCAGCACGCCGCCGCCTTGTCGACCGTACAGAGGATAGCCAAGTTCCTCACCCGTGCCGCCGGTGACGGTGAACCCTTTGACAAGGGTGTCGGTGGTCGAGGGATGACGCCCGGTTATCACGCTGCCGTCTGCGCCTTGCAGGTCGAGAACCGATTCACCCGGCCCCGCGCCGATCAGTTGCATCGGCCGGCCGAGCAGGTCGATCGGCTCGTGATACGTCCCCGGCGCGACGTGAATCGTTGTGCAACCGCGAGCCATGACGATTGATTCCTGTATCGTGTCGACATCATCCGGCACGTGGATCTCAAGGGATTCGATCTCGCCCTGGTATTCGTATGCGCCGGCGTCGGCCGCACAATTCACGGGGCGCGGCTTGCCGTCAAAGTCGGTCGCGCCCGCCTCATCCAGCACGCCATTGGTCCCGATGCCGACGGCCGGCGAATCACCGGTCAGGCGGTAATCGCCGCCAGCCGGATTGACGAACAGCGGGTCGGCGTCGATGACGGTCGGATCATCGCCGTCGTATCCCTGCAGGAGACTGTGGGAGATGGTCGGCTCGCTCTCGTCCGCCAGCAGTGTCTCGCCGCTGTTCCACGCGATCGTATTGAACACGTGCAGATCCCCGTCGAATGTGTGCGAGACCGTGTTGTCCACAATGGTGGTCCCGGACACCCACACTGAACCAAAATTAAAGCTGCGGATGACATTCCCATCGGGAGCCGAATTTCCGGCAATAATCGTCTCCTCGACGCGAAGCGTTGAGTATCCGCTGCTTGCAGAAAGGACATATCCGCCCGACTCCTGCACCTCGTTGCCAGTGATCTCGCAGCGCGAGAGCGTCACATCAATCGGCTCGGCGGCGACTTGGAGCACAACGATGGCGGCTCCGTGTTCTCCGACTGTGTTTCCCGAAATGACACAGTTTTCATAGTGAACGGTTCCGCCGGACTGATGCCGCGCCGCGGAACTTCCAACGGTCGTATGGTTATCAAGCAGCGATGAATCAGCCACGCTGATCGCCGCCACCTGGTGTGTCATGCTTGTGAACAATGCTCCGCCGATATCCGCGCTGTTGCCTTGAAGCAGACATTCGTTGATGACCAAGTTCCCGAGGCCATCGCTGGCAGAACGGCGAGCATCCGGCAGGGGAAAGACGCTGATCGCCCCACCGACTCCGAATGTTGTGTCCCCTTCGTGGTGGGCACTGTTCTCAAGGAAGTCACAGCTGCTGATCACGCCTTCGGCAAGACTTGATACCTTGAGCGCCCCGCCGCGGGAGGCGCTGTTCGATTCGAACAAGCAATCTTGTAGGTGCAGCGTTCGCCCTCCGCCGTAGTGAATCGCGCCGGCCCGCCCATCCGGCCCAACGCTGTTGCCGGCGAACACTGAATCGATCACGCTCAGGTCGGTCTCGCTGACCGCCGCAATCGCCCCGCCATACGTCGCCTCGCCGGGCTGGTGATTGCGGGTGAACGTCGACCCGGCGATCTGCAGGTCCGCATACGCCGCGTGAATCGCCGCCCCGCCTTCGTTGTTGGAAACGGATGCGTTGACGATGGTGAGCGAACCGTCCGTGATCCGAACCGCCGCCCCCGATTCACCGACCGGGACCGAACCCCCGGTCAGCATCAGGCCGTCAATCACCACGCCGGGGTCGGCAGGCGATTCGATCAGCATGACGCGGTCATTGAGACCCCCCGCATCGATGACGGTCTCTTCCCGCCCGACTTCGCCGGTAAGCGTCAGCGACTTGCCGAGCAGATCGAGCGACTCGTGGTACGTGCCCGGGGCGATGAGGATCTCATCGCCGTCGATGGCGGCGTCGATTGCCTGTTGAATGGTCTCGTGATCGGACGGGACGTGGATCTGGCTGGCCGCCGGCCTGGACAGGATGGACCCTGCCAGTACGAACGCCACCAGCACGGCCAAACGATGAGCATGAAGATATAACATGATGTGCTCCTGTGTTTGGACAGATGTACGGTTGATCGTCATGCGACTGCTCAGTCGCTCCAGTTGCTCAGCAGGATGCCGAGGTCGGCCCCGCCGACGGTTCCATCGCCGTTCAGATCCGCCGGGCAGTCGTCGGGGGCGGCGCACTCGCCCCATGCGCTGAGCAGGATGCCCAGGTCCGCCCCGCCGACGGCACCCTCGCCGGTGAGGTCGCCGGGGAAATGTCCATCGGCCCCGCTCGCACAGTTGTCACTGAAGGTGTTGTCCCCGAGGTCCTGCCAATCTCCGTCAATGTGCTCGAAGTCGTTCTCGCAGAATTCCGAAGTCTCTATTTGCGGCATGCTGTCGAAGTCATTGAACATGCCGGCGCCCTCGTCGGCGATGTTGCCGGAGAAAGTGCTGCCGCTGACGGATGTATCGCTGCGATCGAAATTGACCATCCCGCCGCCGGACCACGTGGCATCGTTGGCATTGAAGAGACAGTCTGTAACGGTGGGGGAACTGCTCCAGTTGTTCATGCCGCCCCCGAAGCCAGCGGAGTTTTCAGCGAAGACGCAGTCGTCGACTGTTGCGTGGCTGTTGCTGTAGTTGCGCATTCCGCCGCCGTAGTGCTCGGCGAAGTTATTGAGGAAGTCCGAGTTGGCGACAGTGGGGTTGCTGACCCATCCGTTATACATGCCACCTCCGAAGTGGGCGGAGTTGTTGTCGAACGTCGAATCAGAGACAAACGGGTCGGCACCGTCGTTGTACATACCGCCCCCGTACCCACCGCTGACGGCAATGTTGGTCAGGAACTCACAGTCCGTCACCTCAGGAGAACTGTTGAGGTTAAGCATGCCGCCGCCCCGGCCGACGATGCCGAGTGCGTCGTCGCCGGCGACATTCGAAAGAAAGGTGGAACCGATGACGGTCGGGTGAGCCTGGACGTTCATCATGCCCGCGCCGTAGATGGCCGTATTGCCGACGAAGACGCAGTTGATGACCGTGGGGCTGCTTTCGACGTTGAGCATTCCGCCCCCTTCCGCGGCGACGCCTTCGGTGATGGTGAAGCCCTCGAGGATCGAGTCGGGCCCTTCGTCGCTGGCGGCGGTGACGAGGCTGCCGACATGATCCATGGGCGGAGCGAGGGTGGTGACGGACGGCCCGGCGAGGCCGAGGATTCGGACGGCCTTTCCGTTGAAATCAATCGTCTCGAAGTACTCACCGGGCGCCACGACGATAGTCGTATCGTCATCGACGGCGTTGATCGCCGCCTGGATAGTGGCGTAGTCCTCGGGAACGCTGACAACGTCGGGGCAGGGCAGGACGTGGAGAGTGATGCTGCCGCACTCTTCGCTCCAGACGTCGGACAGGTCGTTTTTCGCCCGGAGGTAATAGGTGCCCGATTCACTGACGGTGAACTCGGGCTCGCTTCCGTATTCCGTGGTTGTGCCGCAACTGTCCCCCTGCCAGTACCAGCTCACACCCGGCGGTGGCGTCGTGCCGTCGGGCCAGCCGATCGTGACCTCGTCGCAATGATCGCTGACGAGAACGGGATCCGGCACGGTGTCCGGCACGGCCCAATGGCAGAATTCCTCGAACGTGTTGCCGCCGAGGTCGTACCACGGACCGTCGATCTGCGTGGGTTCGTTGTGGCAGAACGTGCTCTCGGCAAGTTCGGCTGGACTGCTGTTGCTGCTGAAGAGTCCCCCGCCAAACGCCGCTTCATTCGACTCGAAGATGCATCCGAAAACAGTGACTTCACTCAGGTTCGAATTACGGATGCCCCCGCCTGAATGGTTGACTGTATTCCCTTCGAAGACACAGTCCGTGACGGTGGCGCTGCTCTGGAAGTTGTACAGTCCGCCGCCGTTGGCCGCTTCGTTGTCCAGAAACAAGCAGTCGGTGATCGTCGGATTGCTGTCGGCGGCATTGCGTATTCCCCCGCCGGAAAAGCCGGCGGTGTTCGCTTCGAAAGTCGAGGAAGCAATGACCGGGTTCCCGCCGATGATGAAGAGCCCGCCGCCATATCCCGCCGAATTCGCGAGGAAAATGCAGTTGGTGACGGTAGGGCTGCTGTCGGCAATGTACATGCCGCCGCCGTGCGTTTCAGTGCCCCGCGCCTCGCCGCCAATGCCCTTGTTGCCATGGTGATCGGTGCTGGTGCCGGTGCCGGCAGTAATCGTAAAGCCCTCAAGGATGGTGTCGGCGCCCTCTCCATTCGAAACGGTGACAACGCTTGCCTCGAAGCCGTCAGCATCGATGGCGGTCACCTCAGGGCCATCGCTGCTGGAGAGGTGGACGGCCTTGCCATCGAAGTCGATGACTTCGTGGTACGTGCCGGGGGCGACGATGATCTCGTCGCCGTCGGCCGCCGCGTTGATCGCCTGCTGAATCGTGGCGTGATCGGATGGAACGTGAATCTGGCTGACCGCCGGCCTGGACAGAATGAACCCTGCCAGTACGAACGCCACCAGCACGGCCAAACGATGAGCATGAAGATATAACATGATGTGCTCCTGTGTTTGGAAAAACGTGCGGTTGAAACGGGACAAAGAAAGCAGTCACAGCGACTGCTGAACGCTCGGGCCGATTTCCTGAACGCGTGCGCAGCGATCGCGCAGCCGCCTCGAAGACGCGAAATCGCTTCCTCCAGACCAGAGAACGGCGCAAACAATATGAGTCAGCCGTTCGGACTGGATGCACAAACCGCGCACGCATTGCAGCGGTGCGTTCAGTCAGGTTGTCGATCGAGGTTCAGCCCGTTCCGGTGGCGGCCGGTGGCCGAAAGGAAAATGAAGACGGTCAATGAATCACTGGATGACGCGACTGTTTCCCCGACCCTCACTCTCTACATTCTCAACATGCTCTGACGTTCGTGACTTTCCGCAGGATTGCCCTGCTGAGCTTGCATTTGCGGTGCACGGGCGGTGGCCATGCATTCTTTCCGGCCATCGCACTGCCTGTCCATTCGTACTGAAAGGCAATCGGATGCACAAATCACCTGACAGGACCGAAGGTTACGATAACACGTCTTGTCGGCTGTGCAATCACTTTTTCCTTCCTTTTTTCACAGATTGATGACGCGTCCTGGCGCGCCCTGCAACCGCACGCTGGCGGCGCACAAGAACGCCCGCGCTCAATGAACGCGGGCGTTGAGAAGTTGGCTGAGGCGTTGGAAGAGGTTGAGGACTCGCCCGGATGCACCCTGCTCAGTTCGTCCAGTTCGAGAGCAGGATGCCGAGGTCCGCGCCGCCGACGGTGCCGTCGCCATTGAGGTCAGCCGGGCAGTCGTCGGGATCGGCGCACTCGCCCCATTCACTGAGCAGGATGCCGAGATCGGCGCCGCCGACCGTGCCGTCGCCGTTCAGGTCGCCTGGGATCGACGGTTCTTCGCCAAAGGTGAGCCGGGCGTTGTCCATGCCGAGTTCCCACTGCTGAAAGATGAAGAACATCTCGGGGTCGCCGTAGAAGTACCGGAGTTGGCTGACGTCTTCCATCAGCGTGACCCAGTCTGGCT
>SLJD01000389.1 GCA_007135295.1 Phycisphaerales bacterium | reverse complement strand
CCTGCCCTTTCCCCGGGAGCCATTTCGGCGGACATTACGGGGGCTTTTCATCCGGGCCGGGGGTCTTCCCGGGGGCTCTACCGGGGGCGGGGTTGTCTTCCGGGGGTACTCATTCGGAAGATGTGGTGCTATCATCACGCCTCCGGTGCAGGAAGACCGGGGCACAAGCCAGAGCACATGGCCAGAGTATAAGCCACAAGGAGACGGGGACATGACCACGGCAGCTGCGCGAACAACCGATCGCACCACGGGCGCCCGGCTCACCGAGTTGCTTGGTGACGACGCTGGCGATCTGATGAACCACCAGCCGATCGTCGACCGTTCGCACCTGCATGTGCCCGGCCCGGACTTCGTCGACCGCGTCTGGGCCGCGAGCGACCGTTCACCGCAGGTTTTGCGTTCTCTGCAGTCGCTGTTCGACCACGGCCGGCTCGGCGGGACCGGCTACCTGTCGATCCTGCCGGTTGATCAGGGCATCGAGCACTCCGGCGGCGCGTCGTTCGCGAAGAATCCGATCTACTTTGACGGCGAGAACCTCGTCAAGCTTGCGGTCGAAGGCGGCTGCAACGCCGTGGCGACGACGTACGGCGTGCTCGGCTCCGTCAGCCGCAAGTACGCCCACAAGATCCCCTTCATCGTCAAGATCAACCACAACGAACTGCTGACGTACCCCAACGCGTACGACCAGGTGCTGTTTGGCACCGTCGAGGAGGCGTGGAACCTCGGCGCGACCGCCGTCGGCGCGACGATCTACTTCGGCTCCGACCAGTCGACGCGCCAGATCCAGGAGATCAGCGAAGCGTTCGCCTACGCCCACGAACTCGGCATGGCCACCGTGCTCTGGTGTTACTTGCGCAACAACGCCTTCAAGGTCGACGGCCGGGACTACCACACCGCCGCGGATCTGACCGGCCAGGCCAACCACCTCGGCGTCACGATCCAAGCCGACATCATCAAACAGAAGCTGCCGGACTGCAACGGCGGCTACACCGCGCTGAACAGCGGCGACAGCAGCTACGGCAAACTCGACAAGCGGATCTATGAGGAGCTGACGACCGATCACCCGATCGACCTTTGCCGCTACCAGGTGATGAACTGCTACATGGGCCGATGCGGGCTGATCAACTCCGGCGGCGCGTCCTCGGGCGAGAGCGACCTCGCCGACGCCGTGCGCACCGCGGTGATCAACAAGCGTGCCGGCGGCATGGGCTTGATCAGCGGTCGCAAAGCGTTCCAGCGACCGATGGCCGAAGGCGTCAAACTCCTCCAGGCCATCCAGGACGTCTACCTCGACGACTCCATCACCATCGCCTGACCCCGACTCCGGAAGAAAAAGCTTCTCGCGCGAACAGGCCTCCGGTAGCCGCAACCCTCGCGCCTTTCGCAAGGGACGCCCTCTGTCCCCCCGCGTTCGCACGCAGGTCGGCAGCTGCGGCGGTCCCTCGCCGCCGGATCTCTCTCGCCCCGGCCGCCCTTGACGAATCCCCGCTACCGGTCACAATCGCACGGTCATCCCCCCGGCCCCCGGAAACCCCGGGGACCACCCCCGGAGACCTGCGATGGCCACGAACTCATCGTCCAAGAGCGGCGCCGGCATCCTCGACTTCATCGAATGGCTCGGCAACAAGCTGCCCGACCCGGTCACGCTCTTCCTGCTCGGCACGATCCTGGTCGTCATCCTCTCTCACGTCGCCGTCGTCGCCGGCCTGGAAGTCACCGAGCGGCTGCCCCAGCCCGTCACCGAAGAGGTCCTCGACGACGACGGCGAGCCCGTCATCGATGAAGAAACCGGCGAGCCCAAGACCCGCCCCGTCCTCGACGACGACGGCGAGCCGCTGCTCGAATGGCGGCCCGTCCCCGCGACCGAAGAGCGCATCGTCACCGAAGTCGTCCTCGACGACGACGGCGAGCCGGTCATCGACGAAGAGACCGGCCTGCCAAAGTCCCGCGTCGTCCTCGATGACGACGGCGAGCCGCTGCTCGAAGACGTCGAGATCGGCGGCCACGCCACGCATAGCGCCACGAGCCTGCTCACCCGCGACGGCATCTACTGGGCGCTGTCGAGCATGGTCACCAACTTCGTCGAATTCCCGCCGCTGGGCGTCGTGCTCGTCGGCATGCTCGGCATCGGCGTCGCCGAGCGCACCGGCCTGATCGGCGCCCTGCTCAAGTGGTTCATGCTCGTCGTGCCCAATATGCTGCTCACGCCGTCGATGGTCTTCATCGGCATCATGAGTTCGCTCGCCACCGACGCCGGCTACGTCGTGCTTCCTCCGCTGGCGATGGCGCTGTACAAGGCCGTCGGCCGCTCGCCGCTGGCCGGCCTCGCGGCCGTCTTCGCCGGCGTCTCGGCGGGGTTCAACGCGAACCTCTTCATCACCGGCCTCGACCCCATGCTCGCCGAACTCTCGACTCTCGGCGCCCGCGTCATCGAGGACGGCTACCAGGTCAACCCCGCGGCGAACTGGGGCTTCATGGTCGCCTCGACGTTCGTCATCACCCTCACCGGCTGGTTCATCACCGACCGCTTCGTCGAAAAGCGGCTGAACAAGAAGACCCCCGAAGAAGGCGGCCCCGCCGAACCCTCCGCCTCCGACGCGAGCGAAAAGCACCTCACCGCCGAGGAGTCCCGCGGCATCCGCTGGTCGCTCGGAGCGCTTTTCGCCACGCTCGGCGTCTTCGCCGCGCTGATCCTCATCCCCGGCATGCCGCTTTACGGCGAGGGCGAGCAATTCCACCGCTGGGTCCACGTCATCGTGCCGATGCTCTTCTTCGTGTTCCTCGTCCCGGGGCTCACCTACGGCATCGTCATGAAGCAGTTCCGCAACGACAAGGACGTCTCGAAGCTGCTGATCGAGTCGATGTCCGCGATGGCGCCGATCATCGTCCTCGCCTTCATCGCCGCGCAGTTCATCGAGTACTTCCAGTACTCCGGCCTCGACCGGATGCTCGCGATGGCCGGCGGGCAGTGGCTCGGTCAGATGGGCTTCGGCCCGGCGATGCTGATGATCGGCTTCATCATCATCACGATGATCTTCAACATGTTCATGGGTTCGATGTCGGCGAAGTACGCGATGTTCGCGCCGATCTTCATCCCGATGTTCATGCTCGTCGGCGTCAGCCCCGAACTCTCCCAGGCGGCGTACCGCATCGGCGACTCGGTGACGAACATCATCACCCCGCTCAACGCCTACCTCATCGTGATCCTCGTTTTCATGCAGAAGTACGTGCCCAAGAGCGGCATCGGCACGCTCATCGCGATGATGTTCCCCTACACCGTCGGCTTCACCATCGTCTGGATGGCCATGCTGCTGGTCTGGATGGCACTCGGCATCCCCCTCGGCGTCGACGGACACCTCCACTACGACATCCTCACCCGCCCCTGACCCCTGGAAGGGACGCCACCGGGAAGCCGCCCCGGCCATTTCTCCCGTAAAGCTCCCAAAGGGATGTTTCGGGCCGGGGTTTTTGAGCCGGGGGCTACGGGCAGCGGATCGGCGCCGCCTTTGCGGCTGCAGGAAATCTCGCTTACGGAGAACACGAAACGGGTCGGTATTCTCCCATCCGTTTGCTCCTGTGTGTCGTAGCATCGAGAGAACTGCAACGCGACCGGCACTCGCCGATCCCGGCAATGCTGTGGCCAAACCGGCTGTGCCGCGGTGAGGAGAAGATGCACATGCGAATCTGGCCGCCTGAAGAGTCGTCCGACGTGTTGCGGGGGGCGCGTTCCATCCCACCGCATTCCGATCAGTCACATTCCATCCGGTCATGTTCCGTCCGGGACCGGCCCGTGCGGCTGCTGTTGATCAATCCTCGTTCGCCGGAGAGCTTCTGGAGTTTTCAATGGGCGATGGACCAGGTGCTCGTCCATGAACGGGCGCTCAACCCGCCGCTCGGCCTCGCGACGCTCGCCGCCCTGTGCCCGGAACACTGGACCGTGCGGATCGTCGACGAAACAATCGAGGAATTGCCGGCCCGGCCCGAGGCTGACCTCGTCGGCGTCTGCGCCATGGGGGTGCAGCATCCACGCCAGCGCGAACTGCTCGCCTATTACCGCCAGCAGGGGTACGACACCGTCGCCGGCGGCAGTTTCGCTTCACTGTGCCCGGAGCAACTTGACGGTCTGGCCGACACGGTCGTCGCCGGCGAAGCGGAGAACATCTGGCCGCAGTTCTGCGAGGAGTACGAAGCCGGACGCCCGCGGCCGCTGTACATCGAGCGCGGTTCCGTTGATCTGCTGGACGTGCCCGTGCCGCGCTTCGACCTGCTCCGGATGGACCGCTACGAGACGGCCAGTCTCCAGTTCTCGCGCGGATGCCCGTACCGGTGCGATTTCTGCGACATCATCGTGATGTTCGGTCGCAAGCCCCGCACCAAGACGACCGAGCAGGTCGGCCGCGAACTCGACGCCCTGCGCGGCCGCGGCGTGACGAACGTTTTCTTCGTCGATGACAACCTGATCGGCAACAAGAAGCTCGCCCGAGAACTGCTGCGGTCGCTCGCCGCCTACCAGAAGGATCACGGATACCCGTTCGAGTTCGGCACCGAAGCGTCGCTCAACCTGACCCAGGATCGTGAACTCCTCGAACTCTTCCGCGACGCCGGCTTCGCTTGGGTTTTTCTTGGCATTGAAACGCCGGACGTCGAGAGCCTCAAGGCCGCCGGCAAGGTGCAGAACACGAAGATGGACCTGCTCGACGCGGTGCGGACGCTCTATGCCTACGGGATCGACGTGTACGCCGGGTTCATCGTCGGCTTCGATAACGACACGCCCGAGGCGTTCGACCGCCAGTATCGCTTCATCGTCGACGCGGGGATTCAGGTGGCCATGGTCGGACTGCTGACCGCGATGCCGCGTACACCGCTTTACGAGCGGATCGAGCGTGAAGGCCGCCTCCGCCATGACGTGATGCCCGGAGACAACACCCGGGCGCAGACGAACGTCCTGCCGGCGGGCATGTCGTACGAGGCGATGATCGACGGCTACAAGGCGCTGTACCACCGCCTCTTTTCCGACGACGGGATCGCCAGGCGAATCGACAACAAGATGCGCCACCTGCGTCAGCCGAACTCCCTCGGCCCGCGTCACCCCCGCCGCCTCCGCCTGAGGATGCTCGGCCGATTGCTGAAAAACGGCATTCTCCCCGGCGGGCCGCGGCGGTGGGGGCGGTTTCTTGCCACGCTGCGCCGCTCGCCACGCCTCTGGCCACTGGTCATGGTCGACTGGGCCCGCGGCCTGTCCATGCGCCACTACGCCGACCGGTACCTCAGCGACGCGCCGCCGCAGACGGAGAACCGGATCGCCCGAGCCGTCGCTGCCCTGCAACACCGGTTCACCGGCGCGTTTGAACGCGGGGCGGTCACGGCTGATGTCGATCACGGCGACGCCACACCGAACCTCGTGGTTACGATCGCCGGCCGCGTCGACGACCGGTTCTTTCGCGACCTGCGGCGCCGCGTCCGCACCATGATGCGCGATCCGAAGGTCTCGGTGACGCTGCGGCTGGCGTACCTTGAACACCGTCAGCAAGACACTGTCACCCGAATCCTTGAACAGCTCAGCCGCTACGGCGAACGCTTCAGCGTCCGGCTCGACGCTGCCATGCGCCACCGCCTTCCCGTCAACCCCGCCCGCACACGCATCATCCTCGAACCATCCACCACCTCCCCCTGACCCCGGAAGAAAACGTTCGTCGCGCGAACACGCCTGTGGAAACCGCCGCCGTTCGAACGTGCAGGGGACATGATCCGGCGGCAACGTATCTCCGCGGCTGCTGGCAATTGCGCAAGGCGCCCATGGTCCGACAGGCGTGTTCGCGCGGATCCGTGGGGCATGCCTCTCACAATAGTTATTTTTTCCGGGATTGCTTCCGGGGGTTGCTTCCCGGGCTTACTTCTGGGGATCGCCGAAGCAGGTGCGGACGGAGCGTGCGGTTTCGAGCAGGGGGTGGTCGTGGGGGACGAGTCGTTGTTTATTGGCGGCGAAGGTGAGGTCGACGTCGTCCAAAGTCATGCCCTGCATGACGACCATGCGACCGACTCCGCCGTCCATGAGGATTTTCATGGCGTGGTGGCCGAACTGGCTGGCGAGGACGCGGTCGGAGGGGACGGGGGTGCCGCCTCGCTGGATGTGGCCGAGGACGGTGAAGCGTGTTTCGATGCCGGTTTTCTCGCCGATGGTGGCGGCGACGCGTTCGCCGATGCCGCCGAGGCGGATGGGATCGGGGCTGGTCGGGTCATAGCGGGCGACGACCGGCTCACCGTCGACGGGTTTGGCGCCTTCGGCGCAGGCGACGATGGAAAAACCACGGCCGCGGTGCATGCGGCTTTCGACGAACTGGCAGATCCGGTCCATGTCGTAGGGGATCTCGGGGATGAGGATGACATCGGCCCCGCTGGCGACACCGGCGTTCAAGGTGATCCACCCGGCGTTGCGGCCCATGAGTTCGCAGACCATGACCCGGTGGTGGCTGGCGGCGGTGGAGTGGAGCTTGTCGAGCGCGTCGGTGGCGGTGTTGACGGCGGTGAGAAAGCCGAAGGTGATGTCGGTGCCGACGATGTCGTTGTCGATGGTCTTGGGCACGCCGATGCAGTTGATGCCCTTCTCGACGAGCGGGGCGGCGCAGCTGATCGTCCCGTCGCCGCCGATGACGATCAGGGCGTCGATGTCGCGCTTGCGCAGGTTCTCGACGCACCGGTCGGAGACGTCCTCGTGGATCGGGGCGCCGTGGTCGTCGTAGCCGGTGATGTGGTTGGCGGGGTTGGTCTTGTTGTTCGTGCCGAGGATCGTTCCACCGATCGTGAGGATGCCGGAGACGTGCATGCTCGTCAACTCGCTGATCCGGTCCTCGATGAGCCCGAGGAAACCGTCCTCGATCCCGAAGACGCGGATGCCGTGCTGGTAGATCGCGGTCTTGGCGACGGCGCGGATGACGGCGTTGAGACCGGGGCAGTCGCCGCCGCCGGTGAGGATGGCAATGCGTTTGACGGTGCTCATGAGTGCGTCGATGGCTTCGGGTTCGGGCGGAGAAAAACAGACTCGGGCGGAACAATCAGGTCCGGCAGTGAAATTCAGGATAGTCATCGGCCGGAGGTTGTGCGCGGTGACAACATTCGAAAGGCCCCCGGGAAGGGTGGCATGGCAGTCGCCGCAGGCGATACCCACCGAAGAGGGTTTGCCTGTGAAAATGCTGGCGCGTGAAGATGTTGGCGTGTGAGGGAGTTCCGGAAGCAGCGAAATCCGGCGGTCACGCACTGCCGCGGCTGCTGCTCATTGCGTGGGGACATCATCCGAGCCGGCGGCTGTTCAAGCGGGACGTGTCTGCGCGGGGTGCGTTATTTCCGGGGGTTCGGGGGCTTGGCGGGGGCGTGGTGCAGATCGCGTTCGATGCGGCGGAGACGGACGGCCATGCGGCCGGAGGTGGTCCGGTGTTCACGGGCGAGGGCGGCGAGGGTCCGGGGGGGGTCGCCGTCGAGACCGTAGCGGGCGGTGAGCAGGTCGCGGTCGTCGCCGGTGAGCCGGGGGGGATGATCGTGTCCGGGCGTCAGCAGTCGGAGGACCGGCGCCGGCGTGAGGTGCTCGCAGCCGGGCATGATCGCGTCGAGCAGACCGTCAGTGGCGATGCCGTCAGGGCGATGCAGGGCGGCGGCTCGTTTCGGGGCGGCGATGTTCATGCGGGCGAGGCGGCGGTCCATGGCGTACTCGACGAGCCGGCCGAGGCGGCGCTGGCGGGTGGGGTCATGCTGCTCGGCGCACCGGCCGGCGACGGCGACGGCTTCCTCGAGCAGGCGGCGGATGAGGTCGGCGGGCTGGGTGGTGATTGAGCGGCCGAGGGTCAGCTCGATCTTGCGCAGCGCTGCGGGCAGGGCGTCGAGGATCAGGCGCCGCTTGAGCAGTACGGCCCAGCGTAGGTCGGTTTCCAGGGCGTCGAGCGGGCCCGCGTTGGGCCATTCGCCGAGTGAGGCGCGGGTGAACGAGGCGCGGCGCTTGAGGAGGTGGAAGGCGACGGCGCGGGCGGTTTCGTTGTCGGGGTTGTCGAGGTCGCTGGTGTCGGGCGCGACAGTGCGCAGCCGGTCGATGAGCTCGAGGGCGTCGGCGCACGGCGGCCGGTGGACGAGGCCGGTGCGGACGGCGGACGGGCGGAGAAGGACGTCTTCGGCATCGTCGTGGGAGAAGGTCGGCAACTCGACCCACTGCAGGTCGACGTCAGCAAGGCGGCGCAGGCGGGCCCGGCGGATAGCGCGGTGGATGCTCGAGGTCGTCCGGCCGAAGCGCTCGGCGAGGCGGGCGGTGTCGACGCCGATCCGGGCGGCGCGTTCAATGAGGGCGATCTGCCGGCCGGTCAGCGGCCCGGGGTCGGTGAAGATCGGGGCGTCGCCGGCTCGGTCGTGGCGGCGGAGGATGCCACGGATTGTCTCGTGGGCGCGGTGATAGCGCTCGGCGAGGCGTGCGGCGGCCTCGTTGAGTGAGAGGCCCTCGGCGTCGCGCCAGGCGCGGGCGTCGGCGATGATCGCTTCGACCTGTTCGTCGCTGAGGCGGGTGAAATTTGAGGCGGTGGCGACGAGGTCGGCGTGCCTGTGCAGGAAACGTTCGAGGGCGTCCTCGTAGCAGCCTAGGCGGCTCGAGCCCGGGGCGAAGCGGATGACGTGGCAGGCGAGGCCGCGCTGGCGGTAGCGCTGGACGGTTTTCTCGGAGACGCCGAGCCGGCGGGCGAGCGTCGCCATGTCGATCGCGCGGCGGCCGTCATGGTCGGCGGGCAGGTCCAAGCCGCGGCTGAGGGTCGTGATGAACGCGCTGAGGTCCGCGAGCAGGGATTCGCCGGTGAGGGTCGGCTCCGGACCGCGGGGATCGGGGCGGTAGCCGGTGACGCGGAAGACGACGTAATCGCGCGGGTATGCCTGAGCGGGGTCGAGTTCGCCGAGCAGCGTTTCGGCGTGTCGCATCTGTCGGAGCCGTGCGGCCTTCGGGGCGTAGCGGACCTGTCGGAGCAGATCGGCGACGGCTTCGTTGCGGAACCGGGGCGTGCGTGGCATGACTCGGGCGACAGGGAGCGGGGTCAGATTAGCAACTCGATCGGCCGGGCGCGGTCGATCACGCCTGCAGCCGCCGCCGCATGGTCGAAGAACAGCTCGAGCGAGCGGCGATGAGTGTCCGTGAAGTTGTAGTGCAGCGTGTTTCTGAGGTACTCGCCGGCCATGTCGCGCGGCCAGCGGCGCGGGCCGGCCTGGCGGGCGATCATCCCGTCAAGCCGCTGGCGGTTGTGGCGGCGCTGGCGGTCGAGGACCGCAGCGGCGGTGGCGAGGCGGTGGCGGTCAGTGCCCCGGCGGGCCATCCAGACGGCGAAGACGAACGGCAGGCCAGTCCACTCCGCCCACGCTGCGCCGAGGTCAAGCTGGTGGGGGTATCGCACCGCCGGGGGCGAGTCGGTGACGACCTTGTCGCCGATGAGCAGCATCGCTGGGGGCCAGTCGATCGGGCGGTTCTCCGCGACGTGCTCGCGGGCGTGGTAGGCGATGATCTCCGGCGTCACGCCGTATCGCTCGGCGAGGATGACGCGGAGCAGCGCGACGGACGTGTGTGAGTCGGTGTCGCAGTAGACCCGTTCGAGTTGATCGATCGGCTGGGAGGCGTAGAGCCGGACCGTCAGCGTCGGCCCATGGCAGCCGAGCATGCCCACGGGAATGATGGCGAGGTCGTCGCGCCGCTGGTAGTCGATCGATGAACACAGCGCCAGGTCGACTTCATCGTTGCCAAGCTGGTCGATGAGCAGACTCGGCACTGAGGTGCGCAGGTCGACGTCAGCGAGTCCTTCCAGCCCGTCGATGAGCGGTAGGGTGTTCAGGAAGCTGACCACGCCGAGGCGCACGGGACGATCGTCGTGCCGGTGCGGCGAAGGCAGGCGTTCGATGCAGGGGCCGGCGGTCATGCCGCCATGATAGGGTCGGGCGGCCGGCGGTGCGGGAAGACCCGGGTGACGCCAGGTTCGGCGATGAGGTGGAGCAGGTGGGGCAGGTGCCTGAGGATTCGGGAAGCACACAGGTGTTCCAGGTGGGGCGGCGCGCCGGCGGCCCCGCGAAGAGATCGGGTGATTGGCCTCCCGAATCCTCAGATGCCTGCCACAGGATGTATCGGCAGAAGGCGATGTTATCTTGAAGCGAAGGGCCGTCGCCGGGGCGGCTCGGGAAGATCGGCCCGTGGGGTCGGTTCGATAGCTCAGCCTTCCGGCCGGGCGATTTCCCGGCGGGTATCATCGCGGCCGGCGGCCTGTTCGTGCAGGTGGCGGAGCATGTCGAACGCCTGCATCGGGCTCAGGGCGTTGAGGTCGAGCCGGGCAAGCTCGTCGACGACGGGGTGGGGGACATATTCGGTGAACAGGCCGAGCTGGCCGTCCTGTGCGGCGCCGGACGAGCGGGCGGGGTCGGCCACGGGTCCGGCGGGTGAACCATCCTCCGCTCGGGGCGATGGGACGTCAGCGCCGTCGGGGGCGTCAAGGGGGGCGGTGTGGACGGCGAGGGTGTCGAGCAGGTGCTGGGCACGCCGAACGGTCGTGTCGGGCAGGCCGGCGATGCGGGCGACGTGAATGCCGTAGCTACGATCGGCGCGGCCCGGCAGGATGCGGTACAGGAAAATGATCTGTTCACCCCATTCCCGGACGGCCACGTGGAGGTTCGTGATAGCCGGATCACGCTCGGCGAGCGTGGTCAACTCGTGGTAGTGCGTGGCGAAGAGGGTGCGACAATGTTTCTGGGCAAGCGTCTCGGCGATGGCCCAGGCGAGCGACAGGCCGTCGAGCGTTGACGTGCCGCGGCCGATCTCATCGAGCACGACAAGCGAGCGGTCGGTCGCGTGGTGGAGGATGTTCGCAGTCTCGGTCATTTCGACCATGAACGTGGACTGGCCGGCATGCAATTCGTCGGATGCGCCGATCCGGGTGAAGATGCGGTCGGTTAGGCCGATCGTCGCTGACTCAGCGGGGACGTAGCAGCCAGTGTGGGCGAGCAGGACGATGATGGCAACCTGCCGGATGTAGGTGCTCTTGCCAGCCATGTTCGGTCCGGTGATGAGGGCCAGCGAGGCGGGGGAGGGCTGCTGCCGGTCATCCAGCCGGTCGTCTTGCGCATCCGGTTCCGGGGGCTGGTCGCTGCTGAGCACGCAGTCGTTTGGGACGAACCCTTCGCCGAGGGTGCGATCGAGGACGACGTGGCGGCCCTGGCGGATG
>SLJD01000038.1 GCA_007135295.1 Phycisphaerales bacterium | reverse complement strand
TGGCCGAGAGGTGGTGGAAGACGATCGGGTTGATGAGCTGCTTGGGAAACTTCCACTGGTGCAGCACGCGATCCATGAGGTCGGCGTGGTTGAGGAGCAGCACGCGCGATTCAACCTGTTCGACCGGCAGGCGAAGTTTGTGCGCGGTCTCGACGACGTCGACGTATGTGTCGCCAAGCCGTGAAAGGTAGACCATCTTTCCGACGTCGTGCAGCAGTCCCATGGTGAATGCGGCGTCGGTGTCCTTCTCGCCGCGGGCGCGGGCGATCTCGGCGGCGATCATGCCGACGGCGACGGCGTGTTCCCAGAATTGGCCGACGTCGAGCGAAGTCCGGCCGCTGTCGGATGCGAACTGATCGACGACGGAAATGTTGAGCACGGCCTGGCGGATCTGACCGAGGCCGATGCGAAGCACCGCGTCATGCACGGAGTCGACCGGCTCGCCGCGTGTGTACACCGCCGAGTTGGCGAGTTTCAGGATCTTCAGAGCGATGGCGTGGTCACGGCTGATGGCACGGGAGACCTGCTCGATGGAGCACCGATCGGTGCCGGTGAGTTTGAGAACCTCGGCGACGGTCGGGCTCATTGCTTTGAGTTCACCGCTCTCCTCGGCAATGTTGTTGACCTCGCTGCGCGTAATGATGGGTTTGAGCGTCTTGAGGGTCGCGACCGGATCCTCGTGTTCTTCGTACTCGATGCGCGCCCGGCCTCCGCCGGATTCGGAGGTCGAACCCGATGAGTCGGTCGGCGCCCCGGCCTTGTCGTCGCTGGCGGCGGAGTCTCCTGATGCGGACTCGGCGGCGGGCTGGGGGTTGAGTTGCTCTTCGACCTGCGCGTTGATCTGGGCGAGGAACTGCTCAAGATTGAACCGCCCCTTGAGGATGTAGCCACTGATCCCCATGCGGATGCACTTGACGATGCATTCCTTCTGCGTGACTTCGCTGAGAACGATGGCGGGAATGTTCTGCTTTCGCGGGTCGCTGCGCAGCGCGTGCAGGAAACTCAGGCCGTTCATGACCGGCATGACGATGTCGGTGATGACGAGGGTCGGCGTGCACTGGCGGAGAAGCTCCATCGCCTCGGCTCCGTTCGAGGCGGTGATGACCTCATGGCCGGCCTGTTCGAGGGCGGCGGCGAGGGGCTCGCGGATGATGGCGGCGTCTTCGACGATCAGAATCTGGCTCATCACACCTGAACCTTCCGGCTGTCCGGCTCCCGGGCCAGCGGACCCGACGCGCATCACGAACAATGACAGTCCGGCGTCGCACCCGGCTCTGCCGACTATCGGACCCCGGCCAAACGATCCGCTGTCACCACCGCGCGGCCCGCAAGCCACAGCCGGCCATGCATCCGTCTGACCACGTATGCATGAGTATCGGCCTGACCGGTTGACCGCTTCATCGAATCGATTCGACGTCCGCGAGATTCAAAAACCTCTCGCCATGTCGCCATGCGCGGGCGTGAACGCCGATGGCGGCGCGGAATACGTGCTTTCTCGGTGTGAATCACCATGCTGGCGGCCCGGCGACGCAAGACTATCGGCCGGCCGGCGCGCCGCCTTTCCTCGAATCGCTCCACGCTTCAATGCCGTATGACCCGACGCGGAGCATCTGAACCGTGCCGAGGGTGCGGGCCTCCTCGATTTCGTGCCCGCGTCGGGTCAGCGCGTCATGGATATCCTGGTCCCCCCAGCCGCGTTCGACTCGGAGCATCATCGGCATCCACTGGTGGTGCAGCCGGGGCGACTCGACCGCCTGCCGGGCGTGATAATCGAAAAGCATCGCGTGCAGCAGGGATTGCGTCGTCGCCGTGATGATCCGCGGCCCGCCGGATGCGCCGGCGACAAGACGCACCGCGCCGTCATCGCCGAGGACGATGGTCGGCGACATGCTGCTCAGCGGCCGCTTGCCCGGCTCGGGCAGGTTGCGGTCGGACTGTCGCAGGCCGAAGGCGTTCGGCTCGCCGGGAATCGTCGTGAAGTCGTCCATCTCGTTGTTGAGCACGATGCCGAACTCTTCCACCGCGACGAGCGAGCCGAACGCCAGGTTGATCGTCTCGGTGCAGGCGACGGCCATGCCGTCCTCGTCGATCACGCTGAAGTGGCTCGTGCCGGCGCCGTCCTCGGCCGGGGTGACCGTGCCGTACTCGTACGGATCGAGCACGTGCTCGGGGTCAATGCGTTCGGCAAGTTCATCGAGGTAGGCCGGGGCGGTCAGTTCATCGACGGGAACATCGACGAAGTTCGCATCAGCGAGGTGCTCGGCCCGGTCGGCGAAGGCGTGCTTGAAAGACTCGACGAGCAGGTGAACATACGCCGGATCGGTCGGGCCCTCGGGATTGATTTCATCCAGCCGGCGTTCGAGCAGGCCGAACGTCTGCTGCATCGCTACGCCGCCGCTGCTCGGGGGCGGCATGGTGAGGATGGTGTGATCGCGGAACGTGCTCACAAGCGGCTCGGTGATGTCGATTTCATACCCCGCGAGGTCGGCCGGGGTGATCGGCCCGCCGTGCTGCTGCATGGTTTCAACGATGGCGTCCGCAATCGGACCTTCGTAGAACGCGGCGCGGCCGTCTTCAGCGATCAGCCGCAGAGCCCGTGCCTTGGCGGGCTGACGGATGACGTCACCAACGGCGAGGCCATCCCCGCCGCACAGCACGTCCCGGATGTATGTCGCGTGCTCGCGCAGATCCGGGCGTTCATCGAGCCGGCGGGCGGTGCGATCGGCGGCCTGCACGTGATGGGCGTCAACGGGGAAGCCGCGTTCGGCGTATTCGATCGCGGGGGCGAGGACGGTCGAGCGATCGAGTGTGCCGTATTCTTCAAGCGCGTGAAGCAGGCCGGCGACGGTGCCCGGCACGCCGAC
>SLJD01000007.1 GCA_007135295.1 Phycisphaerales bacterium | reverse complement strand
GGGTTCGCAGCGATGTGTTTGAGATCCGCTGTGACACGGAGTTCGAGGCGGTGATGCGGGCGTGTGCGGCGCCGCGCGGGGGGCAGGACGGCGGCGAGTCGTGGATTGATCAGCGGCTGATCGAGGCGTATACGGAACTGCACGGCCTCGGCGGGGCGCATTCGATCGAGGCGTGGCTCGGCGGCCGGCTCGTGGGCGGGCTGTACGGCGTGCATCTCGGAGGGCTGTTCGCCGGCGAGTCGATGTTCGTCCGCCCGGAACTCGGCGGGACGGACGCGTCAAAGGTGTGCCTGGTGTACCTCGTGGCGTGGATGCGCCGGCGCGGCATGACACTGCTGGACACGCAGGTCCACAGCGAGCATCTGGCGCAGTTCGGCTGCCGGGAAGTCGATCGCGAGACGTACCTGGCAATGCTGCACGACGCGCTGCAGGTGCCGGCATCATGGGGAACGTTCAACGCCGGCACGGCACGCGAACAAGCCCTGGCACTCCTCTAACCCCCGCCCCCGGAAGACCGTCCCCGGAAGGCATCCCGGAAGAGGGCGCCCATTGCGCGCCCGCGCCCCTCTTACCGGGGGCTGGGGTATGATGCGGGGCTGGTTTCGGGGGTTGTCTTCCGGGGGTTGGTTCCGGGGGTTGTCTTCCGGGGGTTGATCGTGCGGCTGACTTTCTCTCTTTCTCTTCCGGGGATGAAGGGTTGCGTTCTGATGCTCAATTCGCCGAAGTGGATGTTTGCGTTTGCCGGGTTTCTGGTGTTGGGGGCGCTGGTGACGTTCGCGTTGTCGGGGTTTGCGGCGATGACGGCGTTGATTCCGATCGGCCTCGCCGTGCCGATGGTCATCTGCGGCGTGCTCGCGGCAATGCTGGAGAAGAACAAGGTCGCGGGGATGATCGGCATTCACGTGGGGCTGGTGTTGCCGTTGCTCTACGCGCTGATGCTCGGGCACCGGGCATGGGCGGCGTGGGACGGCGGCGGGCCGGCGTACCAGGTGACGATGCTGGCGGTCATGGCCGTGGGCAGCGCGGTCGCGTTCGTCGTGATCCTGCAGACGCGGCCCAAGCCCGAAGCGCGCGGCGCGTAACGGCCCTCGCCGTCAACTGTCGCCGGTTAACTTTCGCCGATCAACTGTCTCTGATCAATCTCTGCTTAAAGAGTCGCGGAGTCGCGCGGTCTAACCGAGGATGAGCGGCAACACCAGCCGGGCGAAGAGCTGCGTGGCGAGCACGGCGTAGAGTGCCGCGATGAGGTCATCGACGAGGATGCCCCACCCGGCGGGCCAGCGCTCAAGGTTCCGCGCGGGCGGGGGCTTGACGATGTCGAACGCGCGGAAGGTAAGAAACGCGACGGCGGCGAGGGCGATGTTCCACGCCCAGCCCGTTGCGTGCCAGCCCGCGGCGTCATGCATTGCCTGCCACGGCAGCGCAAGCAGCACGAGCGCCTGCCCGGCCGTCTCATCGGCGACGACTTCGCCCGGATCCTTGCGGCCGTAGTGCTGCTCGGACCATGACCCGAGCGCCACGCAGATGACCGAGAAGACGGCGAGCATCGCGAGCATCGCCAGCTCGACGGCGAGGCCCGGCCCGGCGATGAGGACAACGAGCACCGCGATCGCCGGCGGCGGCAGCGAGCCCCACGTCCCCGAAGCGAACGGGGCGTAGCCGAGGCCGAAGGTGCTGACCAGCGCCGCCCGCCAGTTCGTGAGTCCGGCCCGCCCGTTCATGAGTCCGGCCCGCCGGTTCGTGAGCGCGGCGCCTCCGGGTCGTCGACCGGGTTCGGCTGCGCGCCGTCGGCCTTCTTCCCAAGGACCGCGCCGGCGCGCGTGACGTACGGCACGCCCGACCAGATGGTGACGATGACCGTCAGGTAGACGACTGCCTCGATCGTCCAGTTCGACCACGCGTGCTCGACCGGATCAAAGTGAATGACGAGAAAGAGAATGACCGGCACCGAGATCGACTGGAGGATCATCTTCCACTTGCCGGACCACGTCGCGGCGAAGTCCACGCCCATGGCCTCAATCACGCCGCGGATGCTCGTGACGAGCAGTTCGCGGGCGAAAATCACCACGACCATCCACGGGTAGACGCCGGTCGCCATGGTGAAGAACTCGCCGTCGGCGGCGCGTTCGGGAATCACGAAGCGCGGGCCGGCAAGGTAGACGAACGCCCCGAGAATCAGCACCTTGTCGCAGAACGGGTCCATGATCCGCCCGAACACACTCGTCACGTCCCACCGGCGGGCGAGGTAGCCGTCCAGCCAGTCGGTCGCCGCCGCAACGATGAACAGGCCGATGGCGATCTGCGCCGCCACCGTGTTCGCATCGGGATAGCGATAGACGTTCAGCGACGCAAAGAACCCCGCCGCCAGCACGAGCCGGGCGAGCGTCAGCATGTTCGGCAGATGTCGCCACCACGATCGCTGCATCGCCCGCCATCCTACCCACCCTTGCCCCCTGTGGGTGAGCGTCCGGCTGTGAGGTGTGAATTCGGTCAGCCGGAGAAGGTTGATGGGCGGGCTGGTTGACTCAGCGACCCGGTTCGTTGGCTCGCCCAACCAGTTGGTTGGCTGAACCACCCAGCAGTGCGGTCCGGCCGCACCGCTGGGTGACGCCGTCGCACGCGCGGATGGCGCGACCGCACGAGTGGGTGGCATCGCCGCACGCGCGGTTGGCGGAAGCAGCCAGCTGGTTCAGAGAAGCAACCAGTTGGCGCGCACAGCCGCACGCGCGCATGCCGGGCGGTCCATGTTGGAAGTGTACCTTCTGTTCTGTAACTGTCAGCAAAGCCATTGTCTGTCGGGATCGTTCACAGTGTGTGTGTTTGGCAATCACACTCGATCCACAGGAGACAGACAATGGCGAAGG
>SLJD01000030.1 GCA_007135295.1 Phycisphaerales bacterium | reverse complement strand
GCCTCTGGCAATGGCAGTGGCGCTGGCTCGGCCGGACCACGCTGAGCCGGATCGGTGATGAGCAGCGAATCGCGGTCCGAACGCACTACCACTCCTGGCTCTCGTCAATCCATGAAATCGTTGACGATCCTGAATTGCGGGCGGACGTCATGCAGGCGTTGTCACAGGACCTGCGACATCAATCGCCGGATGTTCGCCAATCCGCTGCGATCTACTCGGTGGACGAGCGGGATCTCGATGGATCGGTCGATCGCCTGGTCCCCCTGCTCGATCATGACGATGCCCGCACACGCCTCGGCGCTTTGACGGGTTTGCGGCTGGTGGCGAATGCCGGCGGCGCTCCCGTCGAACCGCTGCTCGGCGCGCTCGATGATGATGACCCGAACGTGCGGGCGAGTGCGTCTGCTGTGCTGGCGATCGTCGCGCGATCCGCCCCCGCCGTCGCCGAGCGCGAAGACGTTCTTTCAGCGGTGCATGCGTTACGGAACGACGAACACGAAATGGTGCGCCACCGTTGGCTCGAAGACATTCGCGCCTATGTGGCCGCGGATGAGCATGAAGCCCTCGTGCATGAAGCGCTTGAGGAAGATGACCCGGCCATGCGAAGCGGCGCACTCTGGGCGATCGCTGATGACCCTCGACTGCTCGGCGACCTCGGCTCCAGGATCATCGCGGCGCTTGAAGACGATGACCCGGACGTCCGCAGCATGGCGGCTTTCCTGATGGAGTACGTCCCTGACCCGGTCCTGAACGACCACGTGGCGGACCTCCAGCGAATCATGGACGACCCCGCGCACCCTGACGTTGAAGTGCTGCAGGCGGTCGGCGAATCGCTGCAGCGCGTGTCGCCCGGCGATTGACTGCGAACGGGCATCGGACGCGCATCGGCGACGGGCCGACAAGCGCCAGGCGTCATGCGAGTTGCGGTGCCCGGGGCCGTTCAGCGACGCGTTGGCGGGCGTAGGTGTTTGCCGCAACGAGCGGCGGCGCATGCACATCGAGCGTGACCAGGTCGAACCCCGGCGGCTGATCGTTGACGACTTCGTGAACGAATCCGTCTGCAGCGCCGCTGACCGATCCTGCCGGCAGATCGCGCCGGCTTGTCTCAATGAGCGTTCCATCGTCGGCCGGCGCGTACGCCGTCTCCGTCGCGACGCCCTTGAGCACCCGCATCGCGCAGGTTGAGCCGCCATGATCGTGCACCGGGGTGCGCTGACCCGGCCGCCAGCACAAGACCAACGCTTCATACAACGGGCCGGTGTGCATGATGTTGCGCCGATACGCGTGCCAGTCGAACCGCACATACGGCCGGACTTCCTCCGGCTCGACATCAAGGTCTTCCAGCATTGCCGTCAACTCATCAAGCGCCGGGCTGTGGTCACATCGGTCCAGCCGGCGCAGAAAGGCATCCAGTGTCCATGACATGATCAACTCTCCGTCCCGCCGACCGCCACCGCCCCGGACGGTCGCGTCGGCGATCGTCAACGTCATGCCGGGCTTCCCCCCTCACGCGGCTCCCTTCCCCGACTCTCCGGTCATCGCCCGGAGGACGGCTCCGAAAGCGTCTCGTCCGTCCATAAAGTCTATACGGAAGCCGGCGCGCAACCGTTTTCTCTCGCTGGAAATACGTCCAGATTCCCCCGGTCCGTTCCCCGAACTGACAACCACCGTATCAGAGAACATGGCCCATGCATCGCATGGCCGGGCGCGTTCACGGCGCTGCCACGCGGCTCGCTGCCACCTCGAGCAACGCTTCAAACAGCTCCCGGCCGAACCGTGGATCCTCCGTCCGCTCCGGGTGCCATTGCACGCCGAGGTAGAACGGCCGGTCATCGTCGCACACCGCCTCAATCACGCCGTCCTCCGCCCGGGCAACCACCCGCAACCGGCCGGCGTCGGTCAGGGCCTGGCGGTGGTGGCTGAGCACACGGCCGGTGCCGAGGTCGCCTTCTATCGCGTGCTCGGTCCGGTTCCAGTGCTGGTGCGCCGTCGGCAGGTGGTCGGGCAGGTGCTGGTCGAGGCGGCCGCCGGCGTGCAGGCCCATCAACTGCATGCCGAGGCAGATCCCGAGCGTTGGCATCGCCGGCCGTTCGTCAAGCAGTTCGAGAATCCGCCGCTCGAATCGCTGGCGATCGGGATCGATGACGTCGGCCTTTGGATGGGTCGGCTCGCCCCAGTCGCGCATGTCCGGATCATCGCCCCCGGACAGGACCACCCCGTCACACCGGGCGAGGTACGCTTCTGCCACCTCGATCACGCATGGCAGAATGACCGGCACCCCGCCGGCCTGTTCGATGAGCCGGCAGTACGTCCGCCGGAGTTTGAACCGTTCCGCGTCCGCGTCGGCGGTGACGCCGATCAACGGCCGATTCCGTAAATGGCACTCCATCTGCTCCATCCTGCATCCGTCATCCTGAAGTTTGCCGGGCACGGGTTGATGCCCGATCCCGATACGTTATCGGCCGCCCGCCCCATCATCGATGGAAAAAGGGCAGCGCTCGGAAGCACACCGCGTCGCAGCATATGGAACCGCCGATCAGCGTGCGCGCGATTGGTGCAGATGGACTTTGCAAAAAAGCCGGCCGGCGAAGCAATGGTGGGGGGCATCGCTTCCAGCCGACCGGCCGCAAATGAGGCGCGGCCGAAGCCGCGTGGCACTGACAACTTGAGGAGGTGCTGTATCACGTTCTACGGCTGAACCGGTTCGCGGATGCGGCTGGAATCGGAAAAAATCAGATTCTTCCCGGATTTCTTCTGCGCACGCTGAACGGGCAATATGAGCGGCATGGATAAGCCGCCTGCCCGCCTCAGCAATCGACCCGGCGGGATCACGCCGGGCCGTTCGAGCGTCACCGGCCGGACGTCCTGCGTTGGC
>SLJD01000423.1 GCA_007135295.1 Phycisphaerales bacterium | reverse complement strand
GTGGGCGGCGGGCACGCGCGCCAGGCAGGAAACAGGCAGGAAAGAGAAGAGGGCGCATGAAAAGAGCCCATGGACCGGGGTCCACGGGCTCCTGGCCGGGTGCGTTCGTGGCCGTTCCGGCGGCGGGGGTCAGCTCGTCCAGTTGCTCAGCAGGATCCCCAGGTCCGCGCCGCCGACCGTGCAATCGTCGTTCAGGTCAGCCGGGCAATCATGGCAGTCGTCGCACGGCCCCCATTCGGAGAGCAGGATCCCGAGGTCCGCCCCGCCGACGGTTCCATCACCGGTGAGGTCGCCTGGGATCGGCGCCGCGTCGAGCGAACCGGTTGCGGCGTACACGTCGGCGAAGACCTGGGTGTCGAAACCGCTGAGCGAATACGTCACCGTGACGTCGCCACTGCTGTTGAGGCCGATCGAGACGCCCTGGTTGCCGGTGTCGTCGCCGTCGAGGTACACCGGGTCGCCCCAGCCGTTCTCATCTTCGCCGATGTAGTAGATGCCGCGCAGGTCGCCGACGTTGGACGCGAAGGCGACGTGCCGGTGGCCGTCGTCGTCGATGGCGAACCGTTCGTAGAACGCGGGCAGGGCATCGACGCCGACGAACAGCGGCTCCGGCTGGCTGAACGCGCCGGTTCCGCCGTCGTCGATCGCGTGCAGCCGGTTGTCCTGCCGGTAGAGGATGCTGACGACGTCGTCAGCGGCGATGAGCAGCATCGGCGACGAGACGGTGCCGGTCACGGTGGTGGCGACTTCTTCGAAGGTGCCGGACGTGTTGTTCCGGTACACGAGTTCGCCGCCGAACGCGCCGGCTTGATCCTCGTAGACGATGTGGATGGCGCCCTGCGAGTCGATGGCGAGCTGGGGTTCCCACGAGAGCACGGCGGGGGTGTTGCTGATGTTGACGGGATCGCTCGCGCCGGCGTCAGCGGACCATGTAAAATAGTAGATATCTTCGGGCACCGTGCCGAGGGTCTGCGATCGGCAGACGAGGTGAACGACATCGTCGCCGTCAACGCGGATCTCCGGGATGACATAGCCGGGATCGGTGAGCGTGATGATGTCATCGAACGAACCATCGATGTTGTTGACGTAGACGAGTTCATTGCCGCCCGCCGCAACGCCCTGATGCCAGGCGATGTGGACGTTCTCATCGTTGTCGAGGGTGAGCGAGGGCAGCTCGTGCCGCACCGGGGTGTTCTCGGTGATGGGCGTGAAGGTCCACGAGCCGCCTTCGTTGTTGCCGTAGACGATCTCCTTGCTTGAATCGTCGGTGCCGAACTGCGTCATGAAGGCGGTGTGCGTCACGCCGGCGCTGTCGACGGCGGTGGAGGTGCGGTTGTTGAACTGGCCGTCGGCGAGGATCTGCGAGATCGAGAACCCCGGGTCCACGGCGGCGGCGTGCCCGGCGAGGCCCAGGGCCCCGAGAACAGCGGCAACGGTCGCGGCCCGGCGGCGGGCCGGCGCGTCGGTCGGTCGTGATGGCATGGCTTCTCCTCCGTCTGATCAGCGCGGCGGGTTCGCGCGAACGCCGCCGATCGCATGGTGTCCAAACCATACTGTAGCGGCGCACGGGGTCAGCATGAAGAGTATTTTCGTGCGGGACCGGCGGCTGGCAGTACCGAGGGGGCAGTTCTGAAAGGCCGTTCCGGAAGTCGGTCGCCTCGCGATCACGGCTGGCGAAGCAGTTCAAGGGCCTTCTCAAGGGCGACGTCGCGGCCTTCCATGAGGTCATCAATCGACGGGCCGGCCGGGTGGGTCGGCGTGATGGGGTTGCCGTGGCGGGCGCGGCCCTGCTCATCGGTGAGTCGAAGGCCGGTCCACGAGACCTGGTACCCGCCGGGCAGGTCGATCCGGTTGATGTTCCCGGCCGCCCCGGCGGTCGGTTCGCCGACGATGGCCGCCAGATCGTGGTCAGCCAGAAGGCCCGCGTGTGCTTCGCCCTCACCGGTCGTATGCGCATTGATGAGACAGGCGACGTTGTCAGTCAGTCGGGGCTCACGCGGTTCGATCGTCCAGTGCGATTCATCAAAGTGCACCATGGTTCGGTTTGGCCGGGTGGCGACGGAAACCTCGCGGCGGGCGCTGGTGATCGGTTCATCGATGAGATGGCCGATGAGATGCGGCGGGAATCGCCGCGGCGCACCGCGCAAGTCAAAGATGATGCCGTCCGCGTCCTCGAGATCGTCAAGCGCCTCGGTGAACTCCGTTTCGCTGGCCCAGACGAGATCGATCAGCCAGACGCCGGGACGGACCTGTTCGATCGACTCCGCCGGCCGCCGCATCCAGCCTTCCATGTCCCGCAGCGACGGATCACGCGTCACCGGTTCAACGTGATGGGTCGTGCGTCCTGTTTCCGGACTGACGACGACAAGCTCGACCGGCTCCGGCCCGCCGATGCGCAGTTCATGTTCAATGCGGGCCCGGCGGCCGTGCGACGTTGCGGCCGGGACGCGGGTTTCGAGCATGGCCGCCCGCTGGGCGACCGGCTCCTGATCGATCATCTGCACCATCGCCCCGGGTTCAATGTGCTCGTCGATCGGAAGTTCCGAATCGCGCAGGATGAGCTGGTTGGCCAGCAGCGTCCACTCAACGGGCAGCGAGAAACCGCGTTCGACGCTCGGGTGCTCGACGGCCGCCTGGCCGTCGTTGAGCGGCATGAGCATGCGCTCGAGCGTGTTGACGAATGATGACGGGTCTTCATCGACGGCGGCGGTGTGCAATGCCGTGGACAGAGCGTCATCCCATTCGTCGTCGATGTCCTCGAAGGGAAAGAAGTGCTGCAACGCGTTCCACGCGATGATGGCGGTCGCCAGTCGCGTCGCGCGGTCCTCGCCGTTCGGCGACCAGCCGTCGGGGCGATCCGTCCACTCGATCGCTTC
>SLJD01000390.1 GCA_007135295.1 Phycisphaerales bacterium | reverse complement strand
TGACGCACGACGGCCGCCTGCTGTTTTCGAAGTCGGGCCTGGGCGGCCTGCAGCGGACGACGCAATTGTTCACCGTCGATGCGGACGGCGGCCTGCCGGAGCAACTGCCCGTGCCGTACGGCGCGTTCGGCTCGATCAGCGACGACGGCCGGTGGCTGGCGTACGTGCCGCACAGCCGCGAGTTCCGCACGTGGAAGCGGTACCAGGGGGGGATGGCGACGAACATCTGGCTGTTCAATCTCGAGGATCACACCTCGCATCAGATGACCGACTGGCTCGGCACGGATTCGCTGCCGATGTGGCACGACGGCCGGGTGTACTTCCTCTCCGACAAGGGCGAGCAGAAGCGCCTGAACCTCTGGGTGTATGACCCGGATACGGAAGAGCGCACGCAACTGACCGAGTATGACGAATTCGACGTCAAGTGGCCGTCCATCGGTCCCGGGGGGGACGGTGAGGGCGAGATCGTCTACCAGGCCGGTTCGAGTCTGCACCTGCTCAACCTTGGAACGGAAGAGTCAACGGAGCTGGAGATCACGATCCCCGGCGACCGCCCGACCATTCGCGAACAGAAAGTCAACGCGCAGGAACACATCGAACAGTGGAACATCTCCGCCACGGGGCGGCGCGCCGTCGCCGAAGCACGCGGTGATATCTGGACGATGCCGGCGGAGAACGGCTCGCCGCGCAACCTGCACCGCACGAGCGGCGTCGCGGAACGTGAGCCGGCGTGGAGCCCCGACGGCCGGTGGGTCGCGTACTTCAGCGACGAAAGCGGCGAGTACGAACTGTACATCACCCAGTCCGACGGCCGTGGCGAGACGCGGCAGCTCACCGACGACTCGCAGACGTACTACCACGAACCAATCTGGTCGCCGGACAGCGAGCGCATTCTGTACTTCGACAAGGCCGGACACGTCTACCTGACGGAGATGGAGACCGGCGACACACGGCATGTCGACACCGATCCGTGGGCGTGGGACATGTCCGGACACAGCGCGAGCTGGTCGCACGACAGCCGCTGGATCGCTTATCAGCGCAGCGGCGATGAACATCCGAACCCGTCGATCTGGATCTACGACGTGGAAGGCGACGTGACGCGGCAGGTCACGAGCGACATGTTCAGCGACGGCGAGCCGGCGTTCGACCGCGAAGGCGACTGGCTGTACTTCTCCAGCACTCGAACGTTCAGCCCGAAGTATAGCGACCTCGACACGACGTTTATCTACTCCGATTCGTACAACCTTCTCGCGGTGCCGCTGCGCGACGACATCGACTCGCCGTATCTGCCGAAAACCGATGAGGAAACATGGGACGACGAGCCCGAAGACGAACCGGAAGACCCCGAGGATCCGGAAGAGGAAGAGCAACCGGAAGACGAGCCGGATGATCGTTCGAACGAATCGTCCGATGAACCCGAAGAGGGCGAGACCCGCGAAGATCCGGATGAGGAGCCGGCTGAGGAAGAAGACGAAGCCGACGCCGTCGAGATCGATTTCGAGGATTTCGAGAAGCGGGCGATCATGCTTCCGGTCGATGCCGGGAACTTCGCCGACCTCGCAGTCAATCATCAGAACGCGCTGTTGTACGTGCGTCGGCCGGGCCGCGGCGTCGAGGGGACGCCCCGCGTCATGCTGTTCAACATTCAGGACGACGACCGCGAAGAGCACCTCGTGATCGATAACGCGTCGGCGATGCGCATCTCGGCGGACGGGAGCAAGATTCTCGTGCCGCGCGGCAACAACGCGGTCATCCTCGATGCCGCGCCGGGCGCGGAGCCCACGCCGGTGGTGACCGACGGCATGACGGTTCGCGTCAGCCCCCGGGAAGAGTGGAGCCAGATCTTTCACGACGCGTGGCGGCGTCACCGTGATTACTTCTATGACGCGAATATGCACGGCGTGGACTGGCCGGCGATCCGCGACCGATACGAGGCGATGCTCGCGGACTGCATCAGTCGCGAGGACGTCAGTTACGTCATCGGGGAAATGATCGCGGAGCTCAACGTCGGCCACGCGTATTACTGGGGAGGCGACACCGAGGATCAACCCCGCATGAGCGTCGGGATGCTCGGCGTCGACTGGTCCGTCGAGAACGGGGCGTACCGCATCGAGCGCATTCATGAAGGCGCGCCTTGGGACGTGGACGCACGCGGCCCGCTCGGCCAGCCCGGCGTAGACGTGCAGGAAGGCGACTACGTGCTGGAAGTCAACGGCGTGGCGATGGATCCGTCGCGCGATCCGTGGGCGTACTTCCAGGACACCGCCGGCCGCGTCGTGCGGCTGACGGTCAACGATTCGCCCGACTTGAATGATGATGCCCGGACGGTCGACGTCGAGCCGGTGGAAAGCGAGGCGTCGTTGCGCTACCGCTCATGGGTGGAAGACAATCGCCGTTATGTTCACGAGCAGAGCGAAGGCCGCGTCGGGTACATCTACGTGCCGAACACCGGCGTGCAGGGCCAGAATGAACTGATCCGGCAGTTCTACGGTCAGCGGGAAGCCGAGGCGCTGATCATCGACGAGCGGTGGAACGGCGGCGGTCAGATCCCCACCCGGTTCATTGAACTGCTCGACCGACCGGTGACGAACTACTGGGCGACGCGCGACGGCCGGGACTGGCGCTGGCCGCCGGTCTCGCACCAGGGGCCGAAGACCATGCTCATCAACGGCCTGGCCGGTTCGGGCGGCGACGCGTTTCCGTACTACTTCCGCCAGGCCGAACTCGGGCAACTGATCGGCATGCGGACGTGGGGCGGGCTCGTCGGGATCACGCCTGTTCCGGGTCTGATCGACGGCGGCTACACCGCGGTGCCGACGTTCGCGTTCTATGAAACCGACGGAACATGGGGCATCGAGGGCTGGGGCGTTGACCCGGACATTGAGGTCGTCG
>SLJD01000258.1 GCA_007135295.1 Phycisphaerales bacterium | reverse complement strand
TCGCGGCGAGGGCCCGGCAGAATCGAGACGGGAATGGCCAAAACCCATGCATAACCCGAACAACGAGACGTCGAGGGGGCACCCGGACGACCTGCCGTCACTGAATCCGGCCGCGGGGTCAGCGTTTCAGTCGACGGGTGCGCCCCTGCGACATGGCCTCGGCGACGAGCCGGCCCGCCGAATGAACCGTCAAACGGAACCGCTGCCGCCCCCCCCGCCGGAACGCAACGGCGCAGCCACCGACGTGCGGCGGTTCGACGCGACGGACATGCCGACCGACGAGGATCTTGACGACGATTTCATTCGATTCAATGCTGACATCTTCCGCCTGCGCAAGGTCGAGATGGGCCTGCTGCCGACGTACCACATCACCGCCGATGACGAGCAGGACTGCTGCCACGTTCAGCGGGAGTCGCACCTCGGCCAGCGGGTCGCGGCCATCGTGGCGGCGGTGCTGGTCTTCGTCGGCTCCATCCTGCCGGTGGTGGCCCTCGCCGCGGGGGCGTCGTCGCTGCCGGTGCGGATCACGACCATCGGCGGGGGCGGCATGCTGGCAGCAATGCTTGCGACGATTGCGGCCGGGGTGTTGTGGCCGAAGCGTCATTTCCTGTTCGTCGACTCGCTGGACCGGCCGCGTGAACTGATGGTCCTGCTTCAGGATCAGCGGGTGAGCATTCTCAATACGACCTATACCGTTGCCGACGGCGATCTGAACCTGCTCGGATGGTTCAGTCGTTCGACGCGTGGCGATGGGCTGCTGCGGCAGAAGTGGCACTGTTACGATGCCGAGGGCGAACTGCGGTGCGTTGTCACCGAGGATGCCATGTGGAAGACGCTGCTGCGGCACATCTTCCGGGCCGGGGGGGCCAACTTTCTGCCGACCTGCTACGTCTTCAAGGAACCGATGACCGAACTGAACCTCGCCCGGTTTGATCGAACGAATGGACGCGAAGACTTGATGTTGCGGCTGTCGGATGAAGATGCCGCCTCAACGCTCGACCGGCGACTCGTCGTCGCGCTGGCGATTCTGCTCGACCAGAACGATGCCGCGTGAACGCCACAATCGCCCTTTCTCCGGCCCGTCTGTTCAGTAAAGTACTCCAGACCGGATTGCAGATCGGGTTCCGGATGGGGCTCCAGATCAGGCGATCCGCCTCAACCGCCGCAACGCCCGACCTGCCGGCAGGTATAACGTGGACGAGCGTCCCGGTACAGTCGCCCCCGGAACCCCGGGAAATCGGGAACAAACGCTCGCCGCCGGGGTCTTCACGAAAGCCGCTCTCTGGCGACGGCTTTGCTCACCCGTCAGGATGCATGACGATGGAGGGATTCAATCCATGACTCGTATGTGGACTCGCTGCTTCGACCACTGCGTCATTTTCGGCCTTGCCGCCGTGCTCGTGGCGATCGCAGTGACACAGACCGCTTCCGGGCAATTCGGCCGCTCATCACTCCGCGCGCTGGCCGAGCCGGACATCATGCGGCGGGACGTGCCGTACCTCGTCGATCAGCTTGACCTCGATCGCACGCAGCGGGTGCTCTTCGAGACAATGATCGACGAGTATGAACGGACGATCCACAGCCGCATCAACGAACTACAGTCGCAGGTCATGCAGAACAGTTCGGCCGTGATGGGGCAGGTCCGCGAGCGCCGCCGCGAGCTGCGCACCCATGCCCGCGAACGCATGGAGCAGGTTCGCGAAGAACTTCGTGAAGCCGGCATCGAACGCGGCTCGTCCGAAGCCCGCGAAATCATGCGTGAACGCATGGCCGAGATGCGTGACGAGATGATGGACGTCGAGCAGCTCCTGCCCGACACGCCGGAATTCCACAACCTCGTCGACACGATCGAGGATGCGGTCGATTCCTGGCAGCGCGAGAAACGTCAGCTCCGCGAGGAACTGCTTACCGACCTCGAACTTCAGCTTGCCGACCACCAACTTGAGAACTGGCAGGACGTCCGCCGCGGGCTGCGGCGGGAGCACGCGCTGTCGGCCAGCGAGTTGTCCGGCGAAGGCGTTGATCTGGTCCGTATCGTCGACTCGCTCGATCTGGACGATTCGTTCCGGCGATCAATCGCTTCGACGCTGCAAGAGTACCAAGTGACCCTTCACGAAGCCCTGCAATCGCGCGATGAGCAGGTCGAACGCGGCAGGGTGGAACTGATCGACGTGCTGCGCACGCAGGACGTCGAGCGGGGAATGGAACTGATTGAGCGCGAGCTGCGCCGCCGCGAGGCCGTCCGCGATATCAATGACACGTACCGCGAACTGCTCGCCCGGGAACTGCCCGACGAGCTTGGCGAGAAGCTGCGCCAATCCGCGCTCGAGTCCGGCTATGAGCGCGTCTTCAACCCGACGATCGCGCAGCGCACCTTCATGGAGGCCCGGCGGCTGGACGACCTTTCCGAAGATGTCATCGAGCAGATGAAAGCATTCGAACAGGAATACCGCGCCGAGTTGAACCGGCGCAATGAACGGCTCGTCCGCCTGACCCGCGAACACGAGGCCGAGCAGATCCGCGACAACATCGAGCGGATGGCGGGGATGCTGATCAGTGGATCACGGCGGGCGGCCAACCGCCTCAATCGCGGCCGGGGCGACAATCCCCTTGAATCGGCGTACCGCGAGCGCCGGGAGATTGAGCGGCGGTATGTTTCGATGCTTGAAGACGTGCTGACCGAGGATCAGTTTGCTTCGCTACCGGCGGCACAACAACGGGCTGAGCGGGAAGAGCGTGCTCAGCGCATGCGAGAACGGGGTCGCCGCATCCGCAATCGTGACCGGGAACGCGATCAGCCGAGCAACTGATCCCGCCCGCAACAATCTCCGGATCAACACCAAGAGCGTACATCTCCTGGCTCCAACGAAAACGCAGGATCCGGCCGATCGCCGG
>SLJD01000384.1 GCA_007135295.1 Phycisphaerales bacterium | reverse complement strand
GACCAGACGATGTCTTCGACCGGCGATTTCCAGAAGTTCCGCGAAGCATTCATGGGGCGACTGCTCGCTCTGACGCGCACCCACGAAGCGCTGAGCGCGTCGAAGTGGGCCGGAGCGGATGTCCGTCAGATCGTCGCGCTGACCATGGGGCCGTACGAGGACGCCCCCGGTGATTCAGTCGTTTACGACGGACCGGACACGAAGTTGGACGCCAACGCGTCATCCTCCTTGTGCATGGCGATTCACGAACTGGCGACGAACTCGGTCAAATACGGTTCACTCTCGGAGCCAGAAGGCATGGTCGACCTGCGGTGGAAACTCGATGATGAGGGCCTGCGCATGAAGTGGACCGAGCGCGGCGGGCCGTTCGTGACGCCGCCTGAAAAATCGGGATTCGGCACCTCGCTCGTGACCGGCATGGTCGAGCACAATCTCGGCGGCGACGTCACATTCGAATATGCGAGCGAAGGTCTGCGCTGCACGTTGTTCATCCCCGATGATCACATTGTTACACCACCCGCTGAAGATCAGCACAAGAATCCGGCCGACCCCTCAAGGAGCTTCCCGTCATGATCTGGATGGCGTTCACTGACCATATGGGCGAAGCAGTCCCGGCGCTTCACGAATGTCGTGTGCTGCTTGTTGAAGACGACTACCTTGTCGGGCTGAGCATGCGGTCGATCCTGGAACAACTCGGCTGTGAAGTCGTCGGCCCGGTGGCGTCACTGAGCAAGGCTCTGCGCATGGTCGAAGATGACCTGCCCGATGCAGCCGTCCTGGACATTAACATCTTGGGGGGGACGAGCGTGCCCATCGCCGAGCGACTGCGGGATCACGAACGGCCATTTATCTTCGTCAGCGGATACCAGAGTCCGCGGCACATGCTTCCGGAGATGCTGCAAAAGGTGCAGCGGCTGGCCAAACCCGTCGACGAGCGGTCCCTGCGACTGGCCCTGCATGATGCGATGGGCTGAGTCAGTCGCGGATCCACTTTGCTCAAGGTGAACCGACGCAGTGAGCCTGCGATGGTGGTCGAGGCAAGCGACACGTTCGCCTTCGTCTCCGTCTCCCGCCGGCGGATCGTACCATGCTCCGGATCTCATTGAAAGGAGAGAGGCATGGCGGAGCGACAGGCACAGCATCGAGTGCACGCAGCAGCGAATGCAACAGAACGTGGGCGACGCGCATTCATCGCCGGCGGGGCCGCGGGCCTGGCGTCGGTCGCCACCGGTGCAGGCGTGGCGATCGCCGACACTCGCGAACCAGAAACATGGCCATGGGAGCATGAGCCGCAACGGCGGTTCGACGGGAAGGTCGTGCTGATTACCGGCGCGACGTCAGGCATCGGCGAAGCAACTGCGCGGGCATTCGCCGGAGAAGGCGCACAGGTGTGCTTCTGCGGTCGACGTGCGGATCGCGGCCGGCAAGTCGAGCAATCGATCCGCGACGAAGGCGGCGACGTTCGGTTTGTACAGGCCGACGTCCGCGAAGACGATCAGGTACAGCGGTTTGTCGAACAGTGCGTCGAGATCTACGACGGTCTCGATATCGCGTTCAACAATGCCGGGATCGAAGGCCCGCAGGGTGACTTGGCCACCATTGATCTCGATGGTGACGGCCATTACCTCGACGTGATGGGCACGAATACGCACGGCGTGATGTATGCGATGCGGCATGAGTTGCCGGTGATGAAACAGGGCGGCGGCGGGGTGATCATCAACACCGCGTCGATGCTGGCGCACGGCGGGGCGGGGGAGTGGGGGGCGTATTCAGCGTCCAAGCATGCGGTCATCGGCCTGACCCGATCAGCTGCGCAGCAGCATGCCGGCGACAACCTGCGCATCCTCAGCATATCGCCCGGAGCGGTGAATACGGCCCTGCTGCAGCGAATGTACGGCGATCTGTCGCGGATGGCGGCGCAGAGTCCGACAGGGCGCATCGGCGAGCCGGAGGACATCGCGGCGGCCGTGTTGAACTTCGCGGCCCCGGAGTCGGCGTATCTCAACGGCGTCGACGTGCAGGTCAACGGGGCTTCAGCGGCGTGAACCGGCCGTGGCATTCAACTGCTTTGTGCGGTTGCTCGTTCCTGTTCGTTTCGATTGCGGAGCAGGGGGTGACCGAAAAGCTGTCCTCCGGAGGGGTGTCACATGGTTCGCTAATGCAGGCGATCGCGAGGCACGTGCCCGGGAACGAACGCAGGGGCATCAGGCCATGAACAAACGAGTTCCCGTATCGTCAGGTTTGAAGGAGATTGTCATGTCACACACACCCAATGATGAGATTCTCGACATTGCCCGCGAACTGTTCGCCGAAGCGTACGAGGGGGCGTGCGATGACTGGACGTGGTTCGTTAACCACGGGCCGGATGGGGGGATCTTCGGCACGATTGAACCATTGGCGGCCGAGCAGGCATCGGCCGTTCCTGATGGGTGCCAGCGGTCGATCGCAGCGCACGTCGAACACTTGCGATGGTGGCTGGCGAACGTCAACGGAGTGGCGCGGGGCGAGGCGTGGGACCCGGACTGGTCGACAAGCTGGTCCGTGCAGTCCGTTGATGCCGATCAATGGAATGAATTGCGGGATGCACTTCGTCGGGAGTATGAGGGCGTGATCGCGGCTTTGCGATCCATTCCATCCATCTCCGACAGGCAGATGCTCATGGGCATCTGTTCGATGGCTCCGCACGCCGCACACCATCTTGGTACCATCCGGCAAATGGCGAAACAGATCGGGGTATCGTCCGAACAGTGACATGAATCGCGTGATACGAGAGGAAAGCCACAGCCACCATGAAGGCGGCTTCATGTCTCCCGAGGCGCACCATGACATGTTCGGTCACCAAGGGCTGGTGTTCCGCGTCCAGTCAAAATCCTCGATTGAACTGCCGGAGGGGATCGAT
>SLJD01000107.1 GCA_007135295.1 Phycisphaerales bacterium | reverse complement strand
GCCCCGCACGCCCCGCCGCCCCCGAAACACCGCGACGCCAGCGACGCCCGGCTGCGGGGGCCAGGAAACGCCTCGGACGTCTCGGCCGCACCGGGTCTGGACTTGCGGCGGCGTGCGCCGTATGTTGACCGGTGGTCGCCCCCTCGCGCGGGCGGCGTCGTTCGGTGTGGAGAGGACATGCGACGCGGCCCCGGAATGTGCCGGAGCAGGAACACGCCCCGCATGTCAGGAGGAATCGCTGATGCAAACGGGCATGATTCTCACACTCGCCGCGCAGGCGGTGATCAGTTCACATGGCGACGCGGCGCAGGCGGTGGAGACGATCGACGTGCAACGGGTCGATGGCCGTTCCTTCACGGTCATTCAGGATGAGCATGAGGTGTACTGGCTGGCTGACGCGACGCCCGGGGACCGTCGCATTATCGAGCCGATCCCGGGATTGATCGCCGACCCCGTCAGTGACAGCGCCGTTGGATCGTGGCGCGTCGAGGGCGATGCGCTTGCGTACCTCGCGGGAGGCACGAGCGTGACACGATCGTTCGAAGAATTATCAAGGTCGCACCGGTCCGTGAATTTGGGCCACTGGTTTCATCGGGCTGGATCTCCCCGCCATCCCGATACCCTCGGGTCGCCGCTCGGGCATGTGCTCGGTTCGAAAAAGATTATGCCCGGGAAAGGCCCGATTGCAGGGTCCGGATGGCTGTCAAACGATCGTTCAATTTCCGCGTTGTACGCACAGCAGCCGGACGGCCACCTTCAGATCTGGAGCTGGAGCATCGAGCAGGAAGAAAGGGACCTGGAGGCCCGGCCAATCTCTGAGGAAAAGAATCTGTCCGAGCGACATCAACCGGGTGCGGACTTTCTGGAATGGTTGACGGAGATGAAGCATCTCGATCGGGGCTGGCGGATCGTCGCCGACGAGCGGATGACGCTGGAGCCGCCGATGCTCATCCTCGATGTGGCGGAGGGATTGTTTCTCATCGACGATGCCGGCGATGCGTATGCAGTTCAACAGGACGCGGTGACCGAAGTCGGGACCGTTCTGGAATGGGGCGATGTTGATCAGCGCGTCCTGCTGCGCGAGGGTGACGACGTTTCGCTGTACGGCCGTCGCGACCACCAATGGACGGAGCTTGAAATCCGGCCTGACGATGGCGAGGTCGTGCTCGCCGCGGCAAAGGCGCTCGATGATGATCTCATCGAGGATCTCGATGCCATCCTGGAGGCCCGCGAGGATCTAAGGGACGAGATCACCACCGTCCGCCGCCGCCTTGAGCAGAACGAGGGCGAATAACCCGCGGAGCGAAAGCTGCGACTTGCCGCCGCGCCAGTGGGAAGAGACGGCTCCCGTTGCGTCACTCGGACGAATCCGCGATCGAGACCGCTGGAGCCCAACTGATACGCGATAAGATCCCGGGCAGCGCCGATCGGCGAGCCGCCCTTCGCGAGGTCGTTGACCAAATCAACACGGCAGAAGCGCTGGCCATCATTCACGGTCTGTTCGAGCAATAGCGATAAACTCCTGACTGGAAAGGGCGTGACACGATGTGTTTGGCGCGAATCACCGTTGCGATCAGGGCATACACGATTGTCACAATCGTCGGGATCATGTCGGCGGCGGCGGATGCCCCGGCCGATCGACAGGATCCGCGAGAGTCCATCCGGCACGACCTGAACGTCCTGGCCGAAACCGACGTTGTCCTGGAGTTCGAATTGCCCGAGTCATTTGGCGAAGCGTACTCGCGGCTGAAGGAGGGGCCGCGGGGCATCGTCATCGACGAGGTCATCGACCGGCTTCGCCATGACGATGACTTTCAGGCAGGCGCGGCGAAGCTCTGGGCGTACAGACTGCTCAAGCAGCACCGGGCGGCGGCGACTGAGCATGGATTCGAACAGTTGCTTGAAGGCGTTGACGATCCAGACGTCCGCGCGATCTCACTGAGCGCACTGGGAACGACTCCGGATCGCTGGCACCCCCGATTGGCCGAAGTGATCGGGCCGCTTCTGGGGGATGACGAGAGTGGCCGGAGCAGGATTCGCGTGCTTCAACTGTTGGCTCGGTCCGGTGAGCACGCCGCGGAGCATCTGCCTGCCATCGAACGGCTCTACCACGATGAGGATATTGAGCCGATTGTTCGCGTGAACGCGGCCATTGCAGTCCCGCCGATCGCCGGCATCGCATACGCGATTGACATGTTCGACCTCGAGGATGACGGAATTGCGGACAGACCGGCGGTGGAGGCGGAGGCGATCGTCACCGCGATCTCGCAGTTCGGGGCGCAGACCAGGGGAACATTCGACGTTGAACCCGACGAACGCGCGGCGCCGAGAGCCATGGCGCGCGAGGCGATGACGCATGAGGATGCCGAGGTCCGCCGACAGGCCGCGTGGGCCATGCTGACGTCGTATTCCGAGGAAGAAGTTGTCGTTGAGGATGAAGACGGCGAGTTCATCATCGCCCCGGCGTTGCGTGAGCCGTTCGAGATGATGGCCGAGCGCGACCCGGAGCCGGAGTTGCGTGCGGTCGCCCAGCAGGTTCTGGACACACGCTTTCAGCGTGCCATCCGACACCACGAGCAGCCACGGTGACTGCCGGCGTCCGGGACCCGCCCCCCGGTGCCGGCGCTCGATCAGGGTGTCGATTGACACGTCACTCAGGAAGGGGTTCGGATGATTCGCTTTCTGTTGGCTCGGCCGTTGGCTTCGTTGGCCATCGCGGCAATGCTTTCTCACTTGTCAGCGGCAAATGCCCCTTGTCAAGAACAACTGTCCCTGCCGGGCTGGGATCCGGGCAGAATCATGCGGGACATGGAGGTGCTTCGAGAGAATCTGCCGGACGGGTCAGGCGAGTTGCCTGACGATGTGTGGATGTGCGTGATGGCTCGGCGTGTGCCAGAAAGT
>SLJD01000312.1 GCA_007135295.1 Phycisphaerales bacterium | reverse complement strand
CGGAAGAGTACGCAATCCATTGGACCAAATCGTGATCCTTTCGGAAGAACGCGTGATCCCTGAGGAAGAACGCTTGTTCCTTTCGGACCAGTCGTTCTTCCTCACGGAAACCGGCAGGCCCCGGCCGGTCCATCGTGTTTATCAGGGGTGTTCCCGGGTGTGTCCGGGGGGGCAGGGGTGTATCTTCCGGGGGTTACTTCCGGGGGTTACTTCCGGGGGTTGCTTCCGGGGGTCGGGGTCGTTTCCCGTGCTTTTGCGGTGGCCGTGGTTTCTCCGTGGTTCCGGCGGTGCGATGCGCTACGGTCCCTCGTGCGAACGCGCCCCCGCCCCGAAAGGTCCCCCGAACGTCTCGACCGCGCGATCACTCGTGGCGGGGGCGGATCGCCGGAGAATCTCGCACGAGCTGACCTCCAGTTGTTGATGCCGACCGTATTCCCTCATATCGAGGAAGGAGGCCGGGATGAATCGGGATGCGAATGTTCTGCGGCGTCTGATGCCGCTGTGGATTCTTGCGACTTGCTGCGGTCTTGCATTGCATTCCACCGCACATGCGGACCAAACGCCTGTCGCCGTGTGCGACTGGGCCTTCACGGATGATCTGGACATCACGCCGGCGGACCTGAGCAGTCTGCTCGTGTGGCTGGATGCATCCACGATTGAGGCGGCGGACGGAGAGGATGTCAACGTCTGGCCTGATCAGAGCGGCAATGAAAATGACCTGACCGCCGCTTCGGCGCAGCCGCCGTTCCTGAAGGCGACCGGCGCCAACGGGCTTCCTTCCGTCGGCTTCGGCCAGGAGCTGGATCGTTCGGACCCGCGATTCATGGATGTGGTCCTGCCCGAACCGCACCAGCCCGGCGACGGCCCGGCGGTGTTCGCCATTCTGACGATCCCCGAGGCGATCCCCAACACCATGCGTGTGGGCGTGGTCTGGGGCAATTACCAGTCCAGCCCCAATTACAACGTTGAGGTGCACACGAACGGCCGGACGCGCTGGTACTGGAACAACGGTCAGCGAAACCTGTTCGGTTCGGCCGATGCTCGACAGGATGCGCCGGTGCTGGTCTCATGGCATCGCAACGCCGCCCAGAGCCGGATCGAAACGTACCTTAACGGGACGCCCGACATTCAGAACACGAACCCCGGCACGACGCTGGCGTTCGGGCAGAGTTGGCGGCTGGGCTTTGATTTCCGCACTGGTGGCTTCTTCGTGCCGCTGATCGGCGACATTGCCGAGTTCGCTCTGTATGACCGGGCGTTGCTCGACAATGAGCGGCTGCTGATCGAGCATTCCCTGGCGACGAAGTACGGCATTGAGACGCCATACCGCCGCATCGTGATGCTTGACGGTTCAGGTTCGTTCGATCCGGATGGCGATTCGCTGAGCTACGAATGGACGGTCAACGGCGAGCTCGTCGGTACCGATGAGATGACGCCTGCGCTGCTGACGTGCGGCGAATTTGAAGCCACGCTCACCGTCACCAACGAAGCAGCACAGAGCGATCAGTGCAGCGTGAGCTTCGAGGTCACCCCCGGCGTCACCGGTGACCTGAACTGCGATGGCAAAGTCGGCGGCGCCGACCTCGGCATCCTCCTCAGCGCCTGGGGCCCGTGCGCCGATCCCGACAACTGCCCGGCCGACCTGACCGGCGACGGCGTCGTCGGCGGCGCGGACCTCGGCGTTTTGCTCTCCAACTGGACCGGTTAAGAAGGCAGGCAATGAAACCGAAAGACGCGCAGCAGTGACCCGCGTGACTGCGCGTGTTTCTCGGCGCGGCGCATCATTCACCAGCACGTACGAAACCCGGAAACCGGTCACTGCCCCGCTTCTCGAGCTGAGAAGTGGAGTTCCTTTATGCGCGTCGCTGTGCTGTGAGTCGCAGCGCCTCGAAAGTCGAACAGGGCTTTCTCCCTGTTCACTTCATCGCAGGGGTCGGCCATGATTTGAATGTCGTTCTTGTGCCGAGCGTCTCGCAGCGCACGGCACTCGAACCTCACACGATCGTTTCATTCTTTGAGAGGAGAGGCAATCATGATTTCGCGCAGCATCCAACGCGGTGTCCCGAACGCCGCAAACCTTGTCGCCCTTGCTTTGTGTGCATCCGTCGGTCTTGGGGTCAACACCGCCTTCGCCGCCGATCCCTGCACGCCGCACTGGGACGGCACGATCGGCCAGCCGGGGATGAATAGCACCGTCCGAGCCCTGACGGCCTTCGACGACGGCTCGGGGAGCGGGCCGGCGCTCTATGCGGGCGGGACCTTCACCAACGCCGGCGGCGTGGCGGCCAGCCGCATCGCGAAATGGGACGGGTCATCGTGGTCGCCCCTGGGTGAAGGGATGAACGGCTTGGTCCATGAGTTGACGGTCTTCGACGACGGCTCGGGGAGCGGGCCGGCGATCTATGCGGGCGGGGCCTTCAGCAGCGCCGGCGGCGTGGACGCAGGTTTCATCGCGAAATGGGACGGGGCATCGTGGTCGCCCCTGGGCGTTGGAATGAACAACACGGTCCATGCCCTGACCGTCTTCGACGACGGCTCGGGGAACGGATCGTCGCTCTATGCGGGCGGGACCTTCACCAGTGCCGGGGGCGTGGCGGCCAACCGCATCGCGAAGTGGGACGGGGCATCGTGGTCGCCTTTGGACGCGGGGATGAACAATCACGTCTGGGCCCTGACGGTCTTTGACGACGGCTCGGGGGGCGGGCCGGCGCTCTATGCGGGCGGGCTCTTCACCAACGCCGGAGGCGCGGCGGCCAACCGCATCGCCGCATGGATCACCCCGTTCCAGGCCGGCCCGGCGGATCTGAACTGCGACGGCATCGTCGGCGGCGCCGACCTCGGCATCCTCCTCAGCGCCTGGGGCCCGTGCCCCGACCCCGACGACTGCCCGGCCGACCTGACAGGCAACGG
>SLJD01000188.1 GCA_007135295.1 Phycisphaerales bacterium | reverse complement strand
GACGTACCCATATCGCTGGGCGATGTCGGCGAAACAGAGCAGCACGTCGAGTTCGGCGATGAGCCGGGCGTATTCATGCAGGTCGCCGGCGCATCGAGCGGCTTCGTCGCATAGCGTATCGAAGAGCGCCTTTTCACGCTCAACGGCGCGGGTCTCAGCGGTGGTGACTTTCTCCTCGAACTCCTTCAGTTCCGGGGTGATGTACCGCTCGGCGTTCTTGAGCGTCTGCTTGCGGGAGAACGTCTCCGAGACGTGAGCGGCGATGCGGTCGCGGTGGGCGTGGGTGACTTCGATGTAATAGCCGAAGACCTTGTTGTAGCCGACCTTCAGCGAGGGGATGCCAGTTTCATCAATGAGCTGTTTCTGATAGCGGGCGAGCCAATCCGAGGCGTCGCGCTGCAGGCCACGGGCTTCGTCGAGTTCGCTGTCGATGCCGTCGCGGAACAGGCCGCCGTCGCGCAGATGAGCAGGCGGGTCGTCGACGCAGCGCTCGGTGATCGTCTCGGCGAGGGGCTGGAGTGTGTCAATCAGTCGGCCGAGGTCCTGCTGGTGGTCGGCGAGGGACTCGACCGGTTCGATCAGCGCATGTACACCGCTCAGCGCTGAAACCGAACGGCCGAGGGCGACCAAATCACGCGGCGTGGCGCGACGCATCGCGACGCGGCCGGCGATCCGGGCCACATCCTGCACGCCGTCGATCCGCCCGGCCAGGTCGGTGGCCAGTCGTTCGTCGGCGAGCAGGGCGCTGACGGCCTTCTGCCGGGTGTGGATGGCGTCGAGATCGTTGAGCGGAAAGCACAGCCAGTGCCGCAGCAGCCGTTTGCCCATGGCGGTGCGGCACCGCTGCAGAACCGACAGCAGGGAGCCACTTGTCTGGCCGGTCCGCATCGTCCGCTCGATCTCAAGACTCGCCAGCGACGTGGCATCAATCATCATGCCGCTGCCGGGGCGGACGAGCTTCGGCGGGCGGATGTGGGCGAGCGCCACGGCGGACTGTTCGGACGAGGCCTGGGTTTCCTGAAGATAGCGCAGAAGCGCGCCGGCCGGGCCGATGGCGGGATGCGTTTCCTCAAGGCCGAACCCGGCGAGGGTCTGAACGCCGAACTGCCCACGGACGATGTCCCCTGCGTCGCGCATGCGGAACGACCAGGCGGGCCGGGGCGTGATCGACGCGCCGATCGCGCGTTGCAGCCGTTCAACACGTGGCGGAACGGTGCCGTCGGCGGTTTCCACGTACAGCAGTTCAGAGGGGGCGAGGCGGGCAATCTCGTCAATGACGGTGTCGGCGGCGAGGTCGTGCAGCGTGAACTGGCCGGTGGAGAGTTCGGCGACGGCGAGCACGGCGGCGGATTCGTCACCGGGCTCGGTGAACTGGATCGCCGCGATGTAGTTGGCCGTCGCCTCGTCGAGCATGGTCTCGTCGACGAGCGTGCCGGGGGTCAGCACGCGCGTCACGGCCCGTTCGACGACGCCCTTGGCTTCCGATGGGTCCTGCGTCTGTTCGCAGACGGCGACCCGGTAGCCGGCTTCGATCAGGCGCCGGATGTAGTTCTCGGCGGAGTGGTAGGGCACCCCGGCCATCGGCACGCCGGCGGTCCGTTCGGTGAGGGTGATGCCGAGCGCCTTGTGGACGAGAACGGCATCGTCATCGAACATCTCATAGAAATCGCCCATGCGAAAGAACAGCACGCAGTCGGGGTGCTGCTCCTTGAAGCGGTAATACTGTCGCATCGCCGGGGTCCGGCGCGGATCATTGGCGCGGCGGCCGGCCGTGGTCTCTGGCAGAGACCCGGCGGGAGTGGCTGACTGATCGGGGGCGGACGTGCCGTCGCTCATCGCAATGAATTGTAAACGAACGGCACCAAACGAATGAAGCCTGCGGCAATGCCGGGGGCTTTCAGAATGCTCGTTGTGTTGTCCTGGCTGGAAGGGCCTGACTGGGAAATGGGAAGAGAAGTGGAGCAGATGAGACTCGAACTCATAACCTCCTCGATGCGACCGAGGCGCTCTCCCAATTGAGCTACTGCCCCATGCGGTTGTCTGGCTCTGACCGTCACTCCGGCCCGGTTGCACCGGCGCCGATGCCGTCAGACGGACACGAATTGTCTGCAACCGGCCGGAGAAAATCAACCGTCGACCGGTTGGCCGGTATCATAGCCGGATGCTACGGTAGTGCCAAGTCTGCTCTTTGGCGACAACGCCTTGCATGCGGCGCGGAACCGGTTACCGTATGAGCACGCTGCCGATTGGGCGGCGAGGAGGATCGAAATGCAGAAGGACTGGACGATGGACCCGTCAAGTGTCGAGCACGTCGCGCAGCTCATGCGAACGCTGTCAGATACGACGCGGCTCCGACTGCTGGGACTGCTGACTCGAGGGGAGCTGAATGTTTCCAGTTTGTGCGACCTGCTGCAACTGCCGCAGCCGACGGTCAGCCACCATCTGGGGCTGCTGCGGTCGGCCGGACTGGTCCGCAATCGCCGCGACGGCAAACAGGTGTTTTACGCCCTCGACGATCAGGCCGTGACCGCGCAGGGACGCAGCGGCTTGACGATACAAGCTGGCGAACTCGAATTGCGGCTGCAGGTCAGCGATGTTGAGGCCACGCCCACCGTGACGGCGACCGCCACCGACTCCGCCACAGCGACCGCAGCCAACGGCGGCGGGGCGATGAGTGCGGTGGATCGGCAGCCCGGTTGTGCGACGCCAGCCATGTGATAACATGACTCGATGCTGATTCGAGAATGTCTGTGGTGGACGACCGTTCTTTTCGCGCTGACCGGGTCGGCGGCTCTAAGCGGATGCCGACCGGCTGACAGGACTTCCGAGCCGGTGGTGCTGCCGGTCGAGATTGTTGCCACGATACCTCCGCTTGGATTCATCGCTTCCGAACTGACCGCCGATCTTCCCGACGACGCGGTATCCGTTACTGCGGTTCTGGATGGCGCGGTCAGCCCGCATGGTTTCGAGCCCTCGCCAAGCGACATGCGGTCGCTCAATGCCGCGGACCTGGTACTTTGCAACGGCATGGGGCTGGACGACTGGGCGATGCGGGCCGGTCGGGGCGGCGCGGTGGTCGTCTCCTTTGCTGACGTAGCAGGCATCTCCGGAGGGCATCATCATTCCGGGCACTCTGGTGACGCGGCATCTGTCCATTCGCATTGCGACCACAGTCACGGTGATGATCCGCATCTCTGGCTTGATGTGGAACAGGTCGGCCGGTTTTCTGACGAACTGGCCAGGGTAATTGCCGGACGGTTCGAATCAGCGGGGGATCCGGAAAGCGCCGAGACCGTTCGCGCGGCGGCGTATCGAATGCGATTGATCGCGGACGATGTCGATGGACGGTTCGAGGCCGCCTTGGCGAAACATGAAGGCGGTTCGGTCATCACGTTTCACGATGTGCTCAGCCGCATCACCGATCGATACGGCCTGGAAGTGGCGGCGGTGCTTCGGCCGATTGAAACGCTTGAGCCGGCGCCGGGCGACTTGCGGCAGGCCGTTGAGGCTATTGATGAGCACGGCATCACAGCGGTATTCATCGAACCGCAGTTCTCCCCCGCGGCGGCCGAGCAGATTGCGGATCGAACCGGCGTGCAACTGGTGACGATGGATCCGTTGGGGGTGGAGGCCGGCTCCTGGGAAGAGTTGATGGATGGCCTGCTCGCGGCGCTCGTGGATGGGCTGAGCCGTGACAAGTGAGGCGGATGACAAACGAGTCGTTGACGCGTTGCCGACAACGGATCGGCCAGCCGCGTCTGAGTCGGAAGTACCGGCCGTCGCGATCGACAGCATGTCGTTTCGATACAACCCTGCGGTGCCGGTGCTGGAGTCGATCCAACTGACCGTCCCGGCGGGGTCGCGGCTTGGCATTTTCGGTCCTAACGGCGGGGGAAAGTCGACAATGCTGAAGCTGATCCTCGGGCTTCTCGAGCCGGAGCAAGGGTCGATCCGGGTCTTCGGGCAGTCGCCGGCCAGGGCGGCGCGTCAGGGGTGGGTCGGCTACCTGCCGCAGCGAAGCGAGGCGGTCTGGCAGGCGCCCCTGACGGTTCGGCAGGTGGCGGCGATGCAGGCGCAGCAGCATGTTGAGCCGTGGCGATCGCTGCCGGCCGATCTCGCGCGGTCCATTGACGACATGCTCGACCTTGTTGGGATGAGGCATCTCGCCGACCGGCCGATCGGTGAACTCTCCGGCGGTCAGCAGCAACGGGTCTTTATCGCCCGGGCGCTGGCGGCGCGGCCGCGACTGCTGATTTTTGATGAGCCGACCGTCGGCATCGATGCGGAAGGCCGCGATCGATTCGGGCGGCTGCTCAACACGATTCACAAGACACTCAAGATGACCTTGCTGCTGGTCAGTCATGACCTTCGCGTCATCATGGACGGGTGTGATGCGGTTGCGGTTCTGTCGCAAACGTTGCACTTGCATGGATCAGCGGAAGGCGTGACTCCTGAGGTCCTGGCGGAAGTGTTTCACCATGACATTGTGGGACATGATCGCAGTGGCGGTCAGTCCCGGCCTTCAGCCGGGTTGTCGTCGACGGAGTGAACCGGGACCATTTCGCGTTCGGCCCTCCTTCCCGGAGCATGCCGTAGTGCCCGGAGTTGGCGAGACGTTCTCAAACCCTTTCACTGAATCACGAGTTGCGAAGCACCCGGTGACAACACTCGACTACCTCACTGAATACGCCTTTGCCCGCGAAGCGCTCATCGCCGGCGTATTCGTTGCCACGGCTGCAGCGCTGCTGAGCACGGTGGTAGTGCTCAAGCGGCTGGCATTCGTCGGGCAGGGCATCAGCCATTCCGCATTTGCGGGGATCGGGCTCGCCGTCCTGATTGGGTTGTCGGGCATCTGGAGCGAAGTGCTTATCCTTGCATCGTGCTTTGCCGCGGCAATGGTCATCGGCTCGATGGGCCGGGTGCGGGGCGGCGGCGATGATACTGCGATCGGGATTGTGCTGGCCGGTGCGATGGGCCTTGGTTTTCTGCTGCTGAGTCTGCGCCAGCCACTCCGCCGGTATGAGTGGTATGAACAGTGGCTCGCTGCGATGGACGCGCCGGCTCCGATTGGCCTTGAGTCCATCCTGTTCGGATCACTCATGACGGTCGGGCCGGAGGGAGTCGGGTTGTCTATCGTCCTTGCCGGAGTCATCGTCGCGGCGTTGTGGTGGTGGCGCCGGCCGATGCTACTGTACGTTTTTGACGAGACTGTGGCCCGGTCAGCCGGTGTGCCGGTGGCGCGGCTCCGTCTGCTGCTGCTTCTGATGCTGGCGGGCGTCGTGGCAGTCGGGATGAAGCTGGCTGGTGTGGTACTCATCTCGGCGCTGCTTGTCATTCCCGGCGCCATCGGACTGCAGTTCTGCCGCCGACTCGGGCCCACGCTACTGGTGAGTTGGGCCGCGGCGATGGCAGGGGTGACGGGGGGAATCGTACTTTCCCTGGAGCTGGAACAGTTCAAACTGACGCCTGGGGCAACGATCGTGATCGTGCTGATTGCACTGTATGCCCTGGCCGCCTGGTTCGGGCGATACACGTCAGGGCGTGGGCAGTCTCCCCATGGCTGATTGAAAACGGGAGCCGGGCAATTCAGTCTTGTGATGAGAACGAAGGGCATGGCCCAAATTCGAGGGCGGGTATCGCTTACAATCCGATCATGAATCGCGCCTGGGTTGAATCAGCAATTACCCGGATTGAAGCGGACTTCAACCGGTCCGCCGACACGCACCTGATCCGCTTGGCACTTCCGGCGACGCCGGACGTGCATGTCTATCTCAAGGATGAGTCCACGCACGTGACCGGATCGCTCAAGCACCGCCTGGCGCGCTCACTGTTTCTATACGGGTTGTGCAACGGCTGGATTGGCCCTGAAACAACGGTCATTGAAGCGTCATCCGGGTCGACGGCGGTGTCCGAAGCGCATTTCGCGCGGCTACTCGATCTACCGTTTGTGGCGGTGATGGCGGAGACGACGAGTCAGGAGAAGATTGAACTGATCGAGCATTACGGCGGTCGGTGCCATCTGGTTGACGATCCGTCATCGATCTACGCGGAAGCCCGCCGACTGACGATGGAGACCGGCGGGCATTATCTCGATCAGTTCACGTATGCGGAGCGTGCGACGGATTGGCGAGGCAACAACAATATCGCCGAGTCGATTTTTCAGCAGATGTCCTGTGAGCCGCATCCGATTCCGGCATGGGTCGTCACGGGGGCCGGTACGGGAGGAACATCGGCGACAATCGGCCGATTCGCCCGGTATCACCGTACGGGCACGAAGACATGCCTGGTTGATCCGGAGCATTCCGTGTTCCATGAGTATGTGCTGAACGGTGACGCCACCCTGACATGCGAAGAGCCGAGCATGATCGAGGGCATTGGCCGCCCTCGGGTTGAACCGTCACTCGTGCGTGACATCATCGATCGGTCGTACAAGGTGCCGGACGCGGCGAGTTTCGCCTCGATTCATTTCCTGCAGGATGTGCTCGGCCGCGCCTGCGGCGGATCGACCGGCACGAATCTCTGGGGGACGTTTCGCCTCGTCAGCGAAATGCACGAGGCTGGCCGGGCCGGGTCGATCGTCACCCTGATCTGCGATGGCGGCGAGCGGTACCGGCAGACCTACTTCAATGAACAGTGGCTCAAGGTTAGCGGCTATGACACGAAGCCGTACTCGGAGTGCCTCGAGCACTTCTATGAGACAGGGCAGTGGACCGGCGACCGGCTCGCTCCGGCTGCCACTGGCAAGGCGGAGGAAATCGGGCGATGAGCCCGGTTTCCGAGGCTTGACCGGAAGTGGACCTGTGTTATCCTCAACTGATCATGATCCATCGCCCCCGCTCCATCGCCGTACCCGCTATTCTGATTCGTGAATCGATCCGCTGAAGCGGGACGCGATGGTCGAGATTTGCCCGGACGATCCATCGGCCCCGCTTTCCCGGCGGGGCCTGCGTTGTTTTTGGACCGGGAGGCGATGACCGCCCGTTCCTGCCTGAACTTTCACCGTGCAGAGCAAGCTATGACTGACTCGACGAGCACCAAGCCGAACTACAAGAAGACGCTCAACCTGCCGAAGACATCGTTCCCGATGCGGGCGAATCTGGCTCAGAACGAGCCGCAATCCCGCAAACGATGGGCCGAGCAGAACCTGTACGAATCGGTGATCGATGCCCGGGATGCGACGGCAGCGGAGCCGTTTCTCTTTCACGATGGACCGCCTTACGCCAACGGGCCGATCCATGTCGGGCATCTGCTCAACAAGGTGCTCAAGGATTTCGTCGTTCGTAGTCAGCTGCTGCTCAACCGGCAGTGCCGGTATGTGCCGGGCTGGGACTGCCACGGCCTGCCGATCGAGCATCGGGTGATGACCGAGCTTCTGGCCGAGGATAAGGCCGCCAGACTCGACCAGCTCGATGACGAACAGCGGCGTGTGGCGATCCGGCGGGAATGTGCGAAATACGCGGAGAAGTTCGTCAAACTGCAGGCCGAGCAGATGCAGCAGTTGCTGACACTGGCCGACTATGAGAACCCGTATCTGACCATGTCGCCGGAGTACGAGCAGGCCGTACTTGATGTTTTTGCGGAACTGGTGTCACAGGGCCTTGTATACCGATCGGTCAAGCCGGTGCACTGGTCGATCGCGAATCAGACGGCCCTGGCCGATGCTGAACTGGAATACATGGATCGTGAAGATCCGTCGATCTACGTGGATTTCGAAGCGGCGGATCGGGGCGCCGTCGCCAAGGCATTTAATGTCGAACTCGACGCCACGCCGTGCTTCATGATCTGGACGACGACGCCGTGGACGCTGCCGGCGAACCTGGCAATCGCCGTTCACGAACAGCACGAGTACGCGCTGGCTGAAGTGGACGGTACGGTGACGGTCATCGCCGCGGACCTGATCAAGCATGTCACGGAACTGGCCGGATCCACATCGGTCGAGGTACTGGCCACGGCGGCGGGCAAGAAGCTCGTGGGGCTGACGTATCGGCACCCGTTCTGCGACCGCGCCGGCCGGATTGTCTCGGCGGAGTACGTTACGCTTGATGATGGCACGGGACTCGTGCACACCGCGCCGGGGCATGGAGTCGACGATTACAACACGGGCCGCCGGGAGGGGCTGGAGATTTATTGCCCAGTGCAGGGCGACGGCACGTTCGATGAATCGGTTCCTGAGTGGCTCGTCGGCCGGCTCGTGTGGGATGCTAATAACGACATCATCGAGCACCTGCGTCGCTCAGGGCATCTCTTCCACAGCTTCCGGTTCACCCACAGCTATCCCCACGACTGGCGAAGCAAGACGCCGGTGATCTTTCGCTGTACTGAGCAGTGGTTCGTCAACGTCGATGAGAAGACCATGTACGGCGAGACGCTGCGGGAAGCGGCGATACGCACGACAGGCGAGTCGGTTGATTTCATCCCCGCGTGGGGCCGCAACCGGCTGCAGGGTATGCTCGAATCCCGGCCGGACTGGTGCCTGTCCCGCCAGCGGGCATGGGGGCTGCCGATTCCTGCATTCCGTACGCCTGAGGGCGAGGTGTTGCTTACGGCATCATCGGTTCACGCGGTGGCGCGGGTCTTCGGTGAACAAGGCAGTGACGCCTGGTTCACTGAGCGGGCGGAGATGCTGTTGCAGTATTACGAGCCGGGCAACGACCCGGCGGCCCCGGACGATCTCGACATCGCCTCGCTCGAGAAAATGCATGACATCTTTGATGTCTGGTTCGAATCGGGGTCATCCTGGAATGCCGTCATGCGACAACGCGACCTTGGATACCCGGCCGACCTCTACCTGGAAGGGTCCGACCAGCACCGCGGGTGGTTCCAGTTGTCCCTCCTTCCGGCCCTGGCGGTGACGGGACAGCCGCCGTATCGGGCGCTGCTGACACATGGATTCATGGTCGACAAAGACGGCCGGAAGATGAGCAAGTCGACCGGCAACGCGCTGAACGTGGAGGACCTGCTCAAGGACTTCGGCGCGGACGTTTGCCGATGGTGGGTCAGCTCACTGGCGTATGACGGCGATATCAAGGTTGATCTCGAGTTCTTCAAGGTCGCCGGCGAAAGCTATCGCAAGGTTCGCAACACCCTGCGGTTCCTTCTCAGCAACCTCAGCGACTACGAGCTGCCGGAACCTGGGGCTCAGCCGGAGGTTGATCGGCACTCGATCGACGGATACGCGCTGGAGGAACTGGCAAGAGTCCAGCGACATGTGCTTGAAGCGTACCGCCGCTTCGAGTTCCGTCGGGCGCATCAGTTGCTCTATGACTTCTGCAATGACACGCTCTCGGCGTTCTACTGCGCCGCGGTGAAGGATCGGCTGTACTGTGATCGCGCCGACTCACCCCGGCGCCGCAGGACGCAATTCGTGATGTCGCGTATCGTCGAGACGCTCTGCCGGTTGCTCGCGCCGATTCTCCCTCACACGGCTGACGAAGCGTTTCGTGCCTTGAAGGGCGAATTTGATGTGTGTGTTCATTATGAACGTGCGGAGTCGATCGAGTACGTCGCCGGCGAGCACTGGCCAACGGTACTGGCGATGCGGGACCGGGCTCTGAAGGCGCTGGAGGAAGCCAAGGCCCACGGCATTGACAACGCGCTCGACGCCGAGGTCATCCTGCCCGACCCGGACGGCATGCTCAAAGCGTTCGCCAACGACTGGCCGGACATGCTCGGGGTGTCGCGCGTACGGTTCTCCGACGGTGGCGACGACGCAATCACCGTCAATGATCTGAGCGATGAGCCACGGTGCGACCGGTCCTGGAAGCGCGACGGTACCGTCAGACAGCGCAGCGACGGCGGCTGGCTGACCGACCGCGACGCTGAAGCGGTGGGGGTCTCGTAAGCTCGTCATACCCGTGAGGAGCGCCATGAGCACGCCGGATGGCCACTATTTCGTTCGCGGAACGTGGTCGTGGCAGGTTTACGACGCGCATGGCCGGCCGGTCCGCATCGAACGATTCTTCGCGCGAGCGGCGAAACACGGAGGATTCTGCTGGCGCGCGATCAATCGCTGGAAGGTTAAACGGGTGGCGGATCGCGGATCAGGGGACCGCATCAAGGGCTTAGCGCCGAACGTGGTCACGATCGCATTTATCCTGAGTCTCGGTATCCCGGGCTGGTTGGCGGAACTGACGAACGATCTGTGGTTTCGATTGGGACTGCTCATCCTCCCTCCACTGGTGGTGTGGTGGATGCTCTCCCTGCGTTTCGTTCCGCCTCGCAAGCAGATCGCCGCGATGCTGGACGATTGCGCCTGCCCTTCCTGTGTGCAGAATCTGACCGGTGTCAGGCCCGACGCCGACGGTTGCACGCTCTGCCCCGAATGCGGTGCGGCATGGCGAATGGAGGCCACCGATGTGGCAGAGAGGCAGGCGGCCGATGAACTTACTGCGCCGGCGTCGTGAACTTATTGACGATCGCGGCCAAGCAACGGTGCTGTACATCAGTCGCCGGCCGATGCCCCGGCCGCCGCAGGGCGATGCATCGCGCGGGCGGGCGCTGTCGCGCCGGCTGATGCGCGTCATGTTCGGACCGTACTATCTGTATGTCGCGGCGATGGTGATCTACGGCATCGGCGTCGGCCTGGTGCTGCCGTGGCTGATGTTGCCGGTGCTTCATTGGAGCCGGGATGCTGGATTGCCCGTCATCACCGTTGGCGTCGCCATGGGATTCGTCCTCGGGGCTGCGCTTTTCGGCGGGCCGCTGTGGTGGTACGTCGGTCGGCGGCGGCGACACATCCGCGATGCGGCGCTCGCCTGCACTTTCTGCCCGTCATGTCTCTATGACCTGCAGGCACTGACTGCGCAGGCCGACGGCTGCACCGTCTGCTCGGAATGCGGCGCGGCATGGCGGCTCGTCGCCGAAACCGAAGCCCCAATGAGGTCCGATTCTCCCCGGGGCCACCGGCGGGCCGCGATCGGATAGGATGCGTTGATCGTCCGTTGCCGAGTGTGTGACAGGGATGCGACAATGCTGATCAGGAACGCAATGAGAAGGAGCCGCCGCCATGACGCAGGCTGAAGCCAAGCCGCAGGTCGCCTTTGACGAGTTCATCAAGATGGATCTGCGCGTGGCGACCGTCACCGCCGCGGAGCCGCATCCCAACGCAGATCGGTTGCTGAAGGTCCAACTTGACGACGGCACGCCCGAGGGCCGGCAGGTCTGCGCCGGGATCAAGCAGTGGTACGATCCCGGGTCGCTCGTCGGCAAGCAGGTCGTGATGGTCGCCAACCTCGAGCCGCGCAAGATTCGCGGCGAGGTCAGCCAGGGCATGATTCTCGCGGCGAGCGACGTGCAGGATGGCGATGAAGACGGCGAGAAGGACGTCGTCGTCCTGACGCTCGACCGGCCGCTCAAGCCGGGCTCACCGGTCAGTTGACCGGTCAGTTGACCGGTC
>SLJD01000313.1 GCA_007135295.1 Phycisphaerales bacterium | reverse complement strand
TCATTCGATTTTTATGGTTGGGGCGGTGGCATGGTTGCGGTGCCGGTGTTTTAGCGGCCAGTCGTGCGGCGAGCGCTCGCCGCACGGTCCGCGCCACCGTGCGGCGAGATTGATCTCTACTCGCGGTGCAACTGCAACGCGGCTTCGGCGGTGAGCGCGGGGGCAACCGCGGCGGGAAAGTCTGTCTCCGGCTTTTTCCAGGCCGAATCGCCATCCTCGCCGGTCACCTCGCGCCAATGAGCAAAGGTTCCGAGCTCCTTGCCCTGGCCGATGTCGAACACCCGGTCGGTCGCGACATGCCAATAGACGTTGTTGTTGGCCGCAAGCTGGTTGACCATCCAGTCGAAGTAGTAGTGCCGGTCGCCGCTCCAGTATTTGGCCCCGACGAGCGGGGTGGACGCCAGCGACGGATCGGTCACCGCGATCGTGCAGTTATGGATCTTCATGGCCAGGATGCCCTCGATCCAGTAGCCCTCATGCAGCTCGCCGTCCAGGGGCCAGCGCTTCGGGCCGCTGAAGCGGGGCGATCCCTTGTGGATGATCTTGCCGCGGTTGAGCATCCCGAAGATGCTGAACTGCGATCCGCGGTTGTTGACGACCGTGACGTTGTCGAAGGTCAGCCCGTGCTGGTTGAGAATATGGATGCCGTAGCCGAGGTTGCCGATGACTTCGCTGTTGCGGATCGTGACCGGGCCGTAACTGATCTCCCAGAACATGCCCAGCCGCTGGTTGAAGTTGAACTGGCAGTTCTCGATCAGGACGTGCTCGCCCAGAACGTCCTGCCGCAGGCCGGAGCCGTAGTTGTGGTTGAACCGACTGTTGCGGATGATCATGTGGCTGAAATGCGTGCCCATGCCGCCCTGCCCGTGCATCACGCTGTCCGAGAGTCCGCCGCGCCAGTTGTTTTCGGTGACGGTCAGGTTCTCGACGGTGGCGAACTTGGCGTTGACCAGGGCGCCGAACATGCCGTTGTGGTGCACCTTTCCGTTACGCAGGGTCAGGTGGGTGACGGGAGCAAAACTGATCGCCGCCGCACCGCCGCCGCCATCGCCGTGGGAGACCTCGAAGTTCTCGGTCAACACGTTGTTGGCGTTGCGGATTCGGATGGCGGCAATGCCCATGTGCTGAATCGTCAGGTTCCGCAGCGCAAAATTGTCCTTGTTGTCGATTCGGAAGCCGCCGGGGGTACCGTAGGCCACTTCCACCAGCGCCGGGTCGAAGTCGACGCCGTCGGGCAGGCGGATGAGCAGGCTGTTGGGGTGGTCGTGCGGATGCTGGTCGAACTCGTTCTCACCGGGGCTGAGGGTATTGACCGCCATCGTGCCGGGCTCCAATTTATCCAAGCCGGCAAATCCGGTGTAGATGTCGGTCACCCACCGGCGGGTGGAGATGCCGCCGTGCTCCCGCTCGTATTTTTCTTCCTTCTTTTCATGGCGATACTGCTCGAGCTGCACCGGCCGGAGCCAGCCGCCGTTGACGAAGACCATCACGCGGTGCCGGCTAATCGGGTCGATCGCCGGATTCCACGCGTCCCGCGGAACGGCAGGAAGCTCCGTGTGCGTCCAGGGGAGTCGATAGATGTTGCGGGCCGCATCGACCCGTTCCCAATTCTCCGGTTCGAATCCGATGGTGCGCGATCCGAGGATGCGCACACCTTCCCGGGACGCGCCTTCGATCACCAGCAGCGTCTCTTTCGCCTTGCCGCCGAGCTGCTCGCCATCCAGCGCGAACCAGCTCTCGCGGTAGTCGCCATCGGCCAGCAACACGCGCGTCGGCACGCCGTCGCGGATCAACTCCCCGGCCTTGTCCAGCGCCGTTTTGATCGAACCCAGCGCTTTGTCCTCGGCGCTGCCGTCGCCGGCGCCGCCGGGCGCCACGTAGACCGTCTGCCGGTAGGCCGTCGGATCGAGGTCGGCCTGCCATTGCTCCATCGGCTTCTGGGGCGGGTCTTTGTGCCACTCGGCGTGCTCCGCATACTCGACCTTCACATCGCGTATCGCCGGCGCATCGATGGCCGCCTCCGGTTCCCGTTTCGGGGCTTCCCGCAGCTCGGTCGGCGTCAGCGTGAGGTTGGAAAAATCGACCGTCCCACCGTCGGCGCGGTACTCCATGATCACGCGGATCGTCTGCGTCCCGGCGGGAATCTCGCCCTCGCGATCGAACGACGACCAGTCGGTGTTGCTGTGAAAGAACCTGCGCGTGCCGGCGCCTTTGATCGGTTTCCCGTCGGCATCGAGGCACTGAAATGCGATCGAGCCGGTGCCCCATTGTCCGGCTTTCCTGAGATTCTGGATGCGGATATCAGCGGCAAGCCTGACCTTCGCGATCGAGCCGTCGGTCTGAACGTCCTGTTCCAGCACCACCGGTCTCTTCATCAGGCGGAGGAAGGCGCCACGGTTGGCATCTTCCTGCTGATCCCAGTGCTCGCCCTTTTTCTGCCAGGGTTCCCTGGGCTTCCACTCCGTCGGAGACAGAAGATTGCGTTCCCCCGCGTCGGCGAGGAGAGTGCCCGGCAGGAGCAGGAGGCTCGCCAGAGCGGATACGAAATGAGTGAGGGAAGGTTTATTTATTTTCATGAAGTCTACTCCGGGTTGGGGGTTGGTGTAAAACAATCAGCGGTGATGTCGAAAAACCGTGGCACATGGAGGCGATTCCCTCGAAGGCTTCCGGGCCGGCTTGATACACCCCGGCCTCCCAGACCGTGGGACTGCCGGCCTGAACGATGGGCCCCCAGTATCGGCGGATTCGGGCGATGGCCAGATTGCGGTGCCCCATCCGGCAAAATGCCTCGAGCACGTAGCGGTGCATGAACAATTCAGGGGCCAGTTGGCTGGGATCGGAAAGCGCGGCGGCAGCCGCCCGTTGCTCGGAGGGGCCCAGATGGCCGGACAAGATCGCGAGGGCCGCGGACAAGTG